>CAYUMA010000564.1:0-43034 GCA_964445675.1 uncultured Pseudomonadales bacterium
CAATCCAGATCCCGCCGACGGCAGCCCGATGCTTCCCCCGGGCAAGTACGTGGTCGAAGTCATCGTGCCGCCGGGCTACGAACTGGTGAAGGAAGAAGACAGGAACATTCTGATGGGCGACGCCTACGTCGCGGCGGTGACGCAGCAGGTTCCGGGCGGCATCGGCAACATCTTCATCATGCCCGATCAAGCGGCGATCAACGCCTTCTACAACCCGAACAACGTGCTCCAGCCGTTGACGAACAACGGGGCGTCGCCGATGCGCGAAGGCGACACCGGCTCGGTCGAAGTGTTCTGGCCCTGCGTCGGCGCCACGCGCATCGTTCCCGACTTCCCGAGCCTGTTTCCGGCCTCGGGGCAAGCGACTGCGTTTGCGGGCGCATCACGGCCCCTGTGCGACCGCAAGGCGGTCACGCTCAACGACCAGATGTCGGTGCTCGCGAAGTTCTACCTGTTCACCTCGACAGACATCGCCAGCCACTTCACCGGCCAGATCACCAACGACCTCGGGGCCGAGTTCGACCCGTTCTCGCCGCAGTTCGGCGAGAAGCTCGGCGTCCCCAATGTGCCGGTTGCGTTCAGGGATTTCACCGGCAAGGAAATTTCCCGCATCTATGCCGACCAGTGGGGAAAATTCAACGGGATGAACTTCTCGGCCTGGACCGTCTGGCCGCCGAGCCCGAGCGGTTTCGTTCCGCAGATGATGATCACGTGCATGAACGACCCAGGTCCGATACCGGGTCCGAACGGCACCATGATCACCGATCCGATGTTCAACCCGGCCTACAGCAATTTCTGCTACGAGACGCCGTTCATGCCGGGCCAGACCGCGCACATGGACACACCGGTACTCCCCACCATGGGCTTCGCGGGGGGATACAACCTGCCTGATGCCGAGTACCCGGATACGACACCGGCGATCAAGACCGTGCATGGCCCGGCAAACGGTGGCCTCGGCGGACCGTTCGTGGCCGCCGCCGGTCAAACGCTGACCATCACGGCACTTGGCAATAAGCAGGTGCTCAACCACGCCTACTCCGGGCCGTCTGCTCTGTCTTCAGTTGCGTGTCCATCATGCAACCAGAAGTTCATCACGCGGAACTACGGATTCGGTAGCGCAACAGGGACGGTCACCATCGGCGGAGTGCCCGCAACGGTCGTCGGACCCTGGGCAGATGGCTTGCTCACGGTCACCGTGCCCGGCGGCGTGCCGGCCTGCACGATCCAGCAACGCAACGTGCCAGGCACGGAGCTGTGCGGCCAACTGGAGATTACCCGGGGCAACGGCAAGCGGTCGATCGACGCGGTCACTGTGACGATTGGCGGCAAAGCGCCGACGTATATCAACGGCGAGAACGCGACCGGCAACGCGCTCCAACTCGCGATCGACAATGCCACGCCTGGCGACCTGATCATGGTCGGTCCGGGGGTTTACAAAGAAATGCTGTTGATGTGGAAGCCGGTCCGGCTGCAAGGCGTCGGCGCGGCCTCCGTGACGATCAACGCGGATGCTCACCCGGCGGGCAAACTGGATCCATGGCGCAAGCAGGTCAATTGCCTCTTCGGCTTGACGCCGGATGGGCAGCCCGCCACCACCGTCTACCCCGGCTGCCACCGGGGGATGCTGGGTCGCGTGGACCGCATTCCGTTCGAAAGCATCATCGGTTGGGACGTCAGCGGCAACGGCAACCTGGCGCAGCTGCTGCAAGAGCCGACGCTGATGGGCGCTTACGAAGGTGCCGGCATTACGGTCCTTGGCCGCGGTGTGGGGTTCAATATCTTCAACCTGCCCACGCCTGCCGAACGGCTCGGTGTGGGATTCGAAGGCGGCTTCCCGGACGGATATCGCTACCTGACCGCGGGCACCGGCCTATTGGGGGCCTTGGACTGCACAGTGCTGCCTCCCCGTTTCGGCGTTGCCGGGTTCGACTATGCCACCAGCAACTTCCTGTGCAACCCATCGCGCATCGATGGCATCAGCATCACCAACAGCTCGCAAGGCGGCGGTGCCATCTACCTGCACGGCTGGAACCATAACATGGAGATCGCCAACAACCGGATCTTCGCCAACCACGGGACGTTTACGGGCGGCATTAATGTCGGTACCGGCGAACATCCTCCCGCGTACATCGTCGGTTCGGACAATCCGGACTTTCTGCCTCCTCCCGGCATGCCTGTAGCGGGCCTGGTGGACGGCGAACAGGCCGGCTATGGGTTCAACCGCAACGTGCGCGTGCATCACAACTCGGTCACGAGCAACGCATCGATCGGCGACGCGTTGTATTCGGGCACGCCTTCGGCTGCGGGCGGCGTCACCTTCGCCGCCGGTGCGGACGGGTACTCCTTCACTGACAACTGGGTCGCTGGCAACCTGACCGCCGGCGACGGCGGTGGCGTTGTGCACGCGGGATTCAGCAACGACGGCAACATCTCGCGCAACCAGATCCTATTCAACCAGAGCGCGAGCGCAACGCTGCCGACCCACGGCGGCGGTCTTGCGATCCTCGGCGCAGCCCTTGATCGCATTCTCGCCAATGGCCTGGAGTGCGGTACTGTGGACGACGCCGATTGCCCACCCGGGCTGACCGATGGCGTGGGCCGGCGCCTCGTGATCGACGCCAATCTCATCATGGGCAACAGCGCCGAGAGCGGCAGCGGTGGCGGCCTGCGCTTGCAGCGGGTCAATGGTGACGAGGTTGCCGCGTTCCCGACGACTCCGACCCGTTGGTACGAAGTCACCATCACCAACAACATCATCGCGAACAACGTCGCGGGCTGGGACGGCGGCGGCGTGTCGATGCAGGACGCGTTGAAGGTGAGGTTCTTCAACAACACGGTCGTGTCCAACGACACGACAGCATCGGCCGGTGTGCTCTTCAACACGCTCGGAGCCGGCTTCGCCAGCGTTCCAGGGCCGGGCGCAACGCCTGGGACTTGCCCACCGGACGCTCCGAGCTGTACCAATCCTCCGGTCTTGACCTCGACCAACCAGCCTGCAGGATTGGTGACGATGGGCCACACGCCGAACCTGACTGCCTTGATGACGGCCCCGAATCCGCTTGCGAGCTGCCCCAATGCAGACTATGGCTATCTGAGCAACGATTGCAGACAGGTCTCGCGTCCGCTGCTGCGGAACAACCTGTTCTGGCAGAACCGCGCGTTCCACATCGAGGTGGGAGCTTTGGGCGGGGGTCAGACGAACCAGCAGGCAGTCGTCACCTTGGTACCCTCGTTGGATCAGACGACGGACACCGGCCAGTGCGTAGCGACCGGGACCGCTAACGGGGCGCCTGGGAGTGGTGGCCCGGTCACCTACTGGGACCTCGGCGTGCGTGGCGACACGAGTCCGACTCCGAACTCCGGCTCTGGTTTTGCGCTGAACCCGACAAACTCGATCATGACCAGCATTGCCGGGTACGGCGGAACAGGCCTGTCAACGGGTGACCCGCTTGTGGTTAGCCAGTACTGCAACGGCTCGCGGCTGCCACCGGAAGGCGGCGGCCTGTTCGCCGGCTTCAACGCGCCGCCGGGACGCTCGGAATCAACGGGACTCTACCCCGTGTTCGCGCTGAATCAGGTCACGGCTGCCGCGACGGTCGACGAAGGCAACAACTGGATCAATCTGAGTTACGGTCCGTTGGCGTTGGCCAATGCGGCCGCCGCTCCGGCACCCGGTACGATGCAGTTGGCGCTGGGTAACCACGACATAAAGACCGGCTCGCCGGCGATCAGTAACGCCAGCGCGTTGGGTGCACCGAATCATGACTTCTTCGGTCGCGCACGCCCGCTGGGCGCTAATTTCGACATCGGTGCCGCAGAGTTCCTGGATGCCCCGCCTCCTGCGCCGGTGTTGCCGACGCTGGCTGTGCTCGACATCTTCAACCGCGCCAACGCGAATAACCTCAACACTGGCGCGCCCGCTGGTGTGAACTGGAGCCAGATCACCCTGTTCGGTAGCTCGAGCCTGAGGGTGAACACCAGCCAGGCATTTGCTTCGTCGGGCGTGACCAATTTTGCGGTCTGGAATGGTCCGGGCAATGTCTTCGGTGCTAACCAGGGCGCGGCCTTCAGCTTCGCCGGCGCGCCGCTCAACGGGTCCGGAACGTGGCTGATCCTGAAGGCGAGTGGCGGTAGTCTCAGCCTGCCGGCGAACTACATCCGCGTGGCCTACGTGCTGCCCGGCGGCGGGCAGGTAACGGTTGCAACAACGACCAACAGCGGCGGTAGCTTCACGGCGCGCGGCACTTTGCCCGCGACCTTTGCCTCAGGCGACAGGCTGACGGCACGGGCTGACGCGACGGGCACGGTCTTTGTATGGAAGACGACCGCGGCGCTTGTGACGACCTACGTCGGCAGCGTGGCGATCCCGACGAGTGGAGGCGGTAGCTTCCCGCTTGCGACGGGTGGCGGCCGGATCGGCATGCGGCTCCCGAATGGAGCGCGGGTCGACAACTTCGCCGGCGGCACGGTGCCGTAGGTGAGGGAATCGAGGCCGGGGGCTGGTGTAAACTGCCAGCCCGCGGCAAGCCGGCAACTCGGGTGGCTCAGTGTCGAATGACTTAGGACAGGAGCAGCTGTCGAGTCGAAACCCAGGGACCAATCGTTCCGACTCAAATCGGCGGAGCATGGGGGTACTGCTGGCCTTTGTGATCGTCGGCAGCCTCCTGGGACCCGCGATATCGCCCGCAGCGAACGCGCCAACCGAAGCCCCGCAGAAGGATTCCCCGTATGTCGCCGGAATGCCCAACAGCGCGAGGAGCATTTATGCGCTTACCTGGGGGGTGGACCAACTCTCGGCGAAGCTTGCTCAGTCCGGCCAGCTGGTGCGCTTCAACTACCGGGTGGTGGATGCCGCGAAAGCCAAGGCGCTGAACGACAAGGCCTCGAGCCCCTACCTGCTGGACGAGAAAGCGCACGCGGTGCTGCAGGTGCCTGAGATGGAGAAGGTGGGGAAATTACGCCAGTCCGGCGCGCCCGAAAACGGCAAGACATATTGGATGGTGTTTTCGAACAAAGGCAACCTCGTCAAGGCCGGACACCGTGTTAGCGTCGTGATCGGACAGGTCCGCATCGACGGTCTGGTGGTGCAGTAACGAGTCCATCGCAATCGACAGGAGTCATTGATGTTCCGAACAAGCGTATTCGCCTGCCTGGCGCTGGTGGTGTTACCAGCGCTCGCCGTTGCTGCCGACAACCCCGCGCCGCCGAAACCCTCCGCGGCTGAGATCGTAGACAGAAACATGGCGGCCCGCGGCGGCCTCGCCGCCTGGCGCGCGGTGAAGACCCTCTCATGGTCCGGAAAACTGGATGCCGGCGGCGGCAATCGGCCACAGATTCCGGGGATTCCCGGACAGCCGCAACTCGCGCAGGCGGCTTCCCAGCAACCGGCCGCACAGGTGCAGTTGCCCTTCGTGCTCGAGATGGAGCGGCCACGCAAGGCGCGCCTCGAGATCGAGTTCAAGGGAGAAACCGCAGTGCAGGTCTATGACGGCACCCAGGGCTGGAAGCTGCGGCCCTTCCTGAATCGACACGAGGTGGAGAACTACACGGCGGCTGAATTAGAGGTGGCCAGCGTGCAGGCGGACATTGACGGCGCGCTGGTCGATTACGCCGCCAAGGGTACGAAGATCGAGGTCGAGGGCACCGAGCCCGTGGACGGTCAGCCGGCGTACAAGCTCAAGCTCACGCTCGAGAACGGCCACGTCATGCACGAGTGGGTGGATGCCAAGACGTTTCTCGAGGTGAAGATCGAGGGCACGCCGCGCAAGCTCGACGGCAAGCCTCATGCCGTAGCGATCTACCTGAGCGACTACCGTACCGTGAACGGCCTGATGATTCCCCACTTGATCGAGACCCGCGTGGAGGGCGTCAGGCGGACCGAAAAAATCGAGATCGACAAGGTTCTGGTGAACCCGCCCCTCGAAGCGTCCCGCTTCACGCGGCCCATTTGATCGAACGGAGCAACGCAGTATGGCGAAACGACGCACGCTCACTTTTTTGATCCTGATCAGCGGCCTCTTGCTGTTACGCGCAAGCGGCGCGCAGGCAGACGAGATGCCGTCGCATGCCGCCCACGAGGCTCCGAGGACCACGATTTCGACCGTACAGTATGCGGTGCCCGCCCTGACCCTGATACGCGACGACGGTCGCAGCGTGTCTCTGGCCGAAGAAATGAACGACGGGCGGCCGGTACTGCTCAACTTCATCTTCACCACCTGCGGCTCGGTGTGTCCGCTGATGAGCCAGATGTTCGCGCAGTTTCAGAGCAAGCTGGGGGCTCACGCCGACACGGTGCACCTGATGTCGATCTCGATCGACCCGGAGCAGGACACCCCGGCGCGACTCACCGAGTATGCGCAGAAGTTCGGCGCCGGGTCGCAGTGGCAGCATTACACCGGCAGCGTCGAAGCCAGCCTCACAGCGCAGCGCGCCTTCAACGTCTACCGGGGCGACAAGATGAGTCACGCGCCGGTCACGTTGCTGCGCGCGGCGCCCGGTGAGCCGTGGCTGCGCATCGACGGTTTCGTGACACCGGATACCCTGGAGAGCGAATACCGCAAGCTGGTCGCAGCGAAGTCATAAGCGCCTCACTTCCAGGTCGGCTGCGCGCGCTTGGGCTCAGCCTGATAGTCGCGTCATCTGCGGCGGTTGCCGCAACGCCAGCGGACGGCGAGCGGATCTATCGCGCCGGCGTCCTGCCATCAGGCGCACCGCTTCGTGCAACGCGCGAAGGCAACCAACCCATCGACGGCGCAACGACCGCCTGCATCAACTGCCATCGCCGCAGCGGTCTCGGCATGAAGGAGGGTCGCAACAGCATTCCGCCGGTCGCCGGCATTTACCTCTTTCATCCCCGCGCGACCGCCGCCAACACCGTCGACCTGCCCTTCGTCGACGACATGCGCCCCGATCGCGATCCCTACACCGATGCAACGCTCGCACGCGCCATTCGCGAGGGACTGGCCGCCGATGGCAAGCCGCTCAGTTACCTGATGCCACGTTACAACCTCGACGACGCCGCGATGGCGGAGCTGATCGCCTACCTCAAGGCGCTGTCGCCCGGCGCCGTTCCGGGGGTCACCGATTCGGTGCTGCACTTCGCAACGATCGTGACCCCGGATGCGGACCCGATCAAACGTCAGGGCGTGCTCGACGTGCTGACGAAATTCTTCGAGGACAAAAATCACTACGTCCGCGCGCAGGCCCCGCGGGTGCAGTCCACGCGCCGGATGATGTTCAAGGTGAATCGCCGTTGGGAGCTGCATGTATGGGAACTCACCGGCGCACCCGACACGTGGGAGTCGCAGCTGCGTGCGAAGTTGGCCGTCGAACCCGTGTTCGCAGTTATTTCCGGCGTCGGCGGAGCGACCTGGCTGCCGGTGCATCGTTTCTGCGAGGCTGCATCCCTGCCGTGCCTCTTTCCCAATGTCGATGTGCCGGTCGTCGCGGAAGAGGATTTTTATGATCTGTACCTGTCGAAGGGCGTGCTCCTCGAAGCGCAGCTGATTGCCCAATCGCTGAAGACGCAAGGCAGCAGCGCGCGGCGCGTCGTTCAGGTCTATCGTGCGGACGATGTCGGAAAGGCGGCCGCCGATGCATTGTCTGCAATGCTCGCGGATGCAGCCGTCACGACTGTTACCCGAGAGGTTGCGTCGCACCCAAAGGGGCTCGAACGGGCGCTGCGTGATGTCACGCGCGACGATGTCGTGGTGCTGTGGCTGCGGGCGAGCGATATCGCGTCGCTTGGCGCACTGCCCGCCGGGGCGACCAACGTATACCTCTCCGGAGAGATGGGCGGCCTCGAGCGCGCACCGCTCCCTGCCGCGTGGCGTGATGTCACGCGCATCACGTACCCGGTCGATCTGCCGAGGCAGCGCCTCGTGGGTCTCGACCGCGCGCTCGGCTGGTTTCGTATCCGGCAAGTTCAGGTGGTGGACTTGAAGTCGCAAGCCGATACCTATCTTGTCTGTGGCATCGTTTCCAACGCGATCAACCACATGGTCGACACCTTCGTGCGCGACTACCTGATCGAACGCATCGAGGCGATGCTCGAGCACAGCATCGTCACGGGCTATTACCCAAGGCTCGCGCTGGCGCCGCATCAACGGTTCGCGTCGAAGGGCGGTTACCTCGTGCGCTTCGCGGGACCCACCGGCAGCCAGGTGGTTGCCGAGAGTGACTGGATCGTTCCGTAGGCGTCTCGCGCGAGGATCTACGGTGAACTCCCACCTAGCGTGAATGGTGCGCGAGGCGTCTATTGCAGCCATGGTTCGCCCGTTCACCTACGTTGTGGCCGGCACGCTGGCGCTCGCGCTCGGCTCTTCCGTCGCGACCGCCGACATCTACTCGTTCGTGGACGCGCACGGCGTCACGCATTACAGCAATGTCCCAACCGATTCGCGTTACCAGTTCCTGCTGGCAACGCCGGCTGAGAAGACTCGAAGCGGCGATGCATATGACGCGGCGCTCCTCGCGAGGTCGGCACAATTCGATCCGATCATCGAGCATGCCGCTGCAGCCGCGTCCGTTGCGGCCGATCTGTTGCGCGCCGTGATCGTCGTCGAGTCCGGCTTCAACGCGCGTGCTGTATCCAGGCGCGGCGCCGCGGGATTGATGCAGCTGATGCCGGCGACAGCGCAGGCATTTGGCGCGACGGACCGCTTCGATCCGACGCAGAACATCCACGCCGGTGCGCGCTATCTCCAGTCTTTGATGAAGCGTTACGACAACGACATCCGACTGACGCTGGCGGCCTACAACGCCGGCGAAAATGCGGTCGACCGCTGTGGTCGCTGCATTCCGAACTATCGCGAGACGCAGGCGTACGTGCCGAAAGTATGGCGGGTCTACCAGACCCTCCTCGGCCAGCCCCAAGCCAGCTGATCAGCGGGTGTACAGCAACACCCCACCGCTGCCTACAGCAACTGCAGGACTGTTTCCGTCAGCGAACGGCGATAGCCTGTCTACTGGCATCGGAGGGGCGCCGCTATGACCGAAGAAGCGCCAAACGCAGCGCCGCGGACCAGCCCCGCTGTGGTTGGCACAGACCCCACATTTCGAAGCGCCTTGGCCCAGGCGGCAATCGTGCGGGCGAAACAGGAATGGGAATCCACGGTAGATACGCTCCCGCAGGTCGTGTGCGTGCTCGACGGCGATCACAATATCGTGCGCGCCAACCGCGCGGTGGAAATGTGGGGTCTCGGCAACGTACGCGAATTGCCCGGGCGGAATCTGCACTCGCTACTGCACCCGAGGTGTGATGAAGCGGGCTGCGAACTGTCACGCCACCTCGATGAATCATGGGGCTCACTGGCCGCGGGCGGCGCCGCCGATTTCGAGTTGTGTGATACGCGGCTCGGGCGCGTGCTCAACGTCGCGTTGCGACCGATCACGGTTGGCGCGGCCGACGACACCCTTTCTCCCATCAATCTCGCCGTCATCGTGCTGTCCGATATGACGGCCGCGAAGCACGTCCAGGAGACGCTGCAGACGACGAACCAGGAGCTCGACACGCGCACGCGCGAACTGGATGCGTCGCGTGACCAACTGTCGATGTTGTCGTCGCAATTGATGACAACGCAGGAAGACGAACGCAAGCGTATCGCGCAGGAACTGCACGACAGCATCGGCCAGTCGCTTAGCGCCATCAAATATTCGCTGGAAACCGCTCTGGCAATGACGCACGGCCGCGATGCGAGCGCGCCGCGGAATCTGCTAACGACCACGATCGGCCGCGTCCAGGAGACGGTCGCGTCGACGCGCGCCATCGCCATGAACCTACGCCCTTCGATACTCGATGACGTGGGCGTCGTTTCGGCGGTGCGTTGGTTCTGCCAGGAATTCGGCGACATCTACGCCACGATTCGAGTACACATGGACCTCGCGTTGAGCGACGGCGCAGTGCCTGAGCATCTCGCGACGCCGATCTTCCGCACCGTTCAGGAGTCCCTCAACAACGTTGCGAAGCACGCGCAGGCTAAGAATGTATTCGTCTCGCTGCGTAGCGACGCGCTGCTCACGTTGGAGGTGCGTGACGACGGAGTTGGATTCGATCCGAAGGACGCGGGCATGGCACTACGCGATGGCCACGGCCTCAGCGGCATGCAGGACCGCGCCGCGACGACTGGTGGGACGTTCACACTGCAATCAAAGCGTCGAGGCGGGACCGTGATGCGCGTCTGCTGGCCGAACAGCGTGTCTGCGCCAGCGCCACGCAACGGCAAGCGGCTGGGGTTCACGCTGCTCGAACTGCTCGTCGTCATGGTGATCATCGGCATTCTCGCGGGCTTCGTCGGCCCGCGTTACTTCGCGCAAGTGGGCAAGTCGCAAGTGAAGGCCGCCATGGCGCAGGTCGATGCGTTCGACAAAGCGCTCGACCAATACCGCGTCGACATGGGGCGCTACCCGACGAGTGAGGAAGGTCTCGAAGGTCTGCAACAGGCGCCCGCCGGAGAGGCGGCGTGGGGCGGGCCGTATCTGAAGAAAGCGGTTCCAGCCGATCCGTGGGGCCGCGTGTATGTCTATGTCTCTCCTGGCACGAATGGTGATGCCGACATCCTGTCGTACGGCAAGGACGGGCGCTCCGGCGGCACGGGCGAGAACGCCGACATTACCAACCGGTGAGCGCATTGCAGTATCGCATCAAGGCACACGACCCCTCGCGCGGCATCCTGGTCTACGGTGTTGAGGCGCTCGATGAGGCCGATGCGCGGCGGCAAGTAGATGGCGCAGGCCGGCAGGTCATCTCAGTTGCGCGTTCATGGAAGCACAGTTCGGGGACACGCATTGCGCTCGTCCCTTTCAGTCAGGAGCTCGTGGCGCTGCTCGATGCCGGACTCACGCTCGTCGAGGCGATCGATACGCTGACCGAAAAGGAAGCGGCGACCGGTGCACGGCGCGCACTCGAACAGATCCGCGGGCGCCTGTTCGAAGGCCTTACGTTTTCGGCTGCGCTCGAGGAGCTGCCGCAGTGTTTTCCGTCGCTCTATATCGCGACTGTGCGCGCGAGCGAACGCACCGGTGCGATTCGGGAGGCGCTGTTGCGCTTCGTGGCTTATCAGCGGCAGATCGACCTGTTGCGCGACAAGCTCGTGAGCGCGTCGATCTATCCGCTCGTGCTGTGCGGCGCCGGGCTGCTCGTTACGTTGTTTCTGCTCGGCTACGTGGTGCCGCGCTTCAGCAGCATCTATGAGGATCTCGGTACTGAGTTGCCTTTTGCCTCGCGCGTCTTGATGGAATGGGGACAGGCATTGCAGAACCACGGCTTGATCGGGTTGGTGCTGTTGGTGCTCATCGGGCTGGGCGTCGTTCGCGTGGTCGCGCGGCCAGCCGTGCGTGCATCGATCGGCCGCCGGCTGGCGCGCCTGCCGATCATCGGGCGACAGATGCAGATCTATCAGCTCGCGCGCCTTTATCGAACCGTTGGCATGTTGCTGCGCGGAGGTATGCCCGCGGTCACGTCGTTCGAAATGTCGGCGGGTCTTCTGAGTGCGGCGTTGAGACCGGCACTGTCTCGAGCGACCCAGGCGGTGCGGGAAGGACAGTCGTTGGCCAATTCGATGGAGCGCTATGAACTCACGACGCCGGTTGCTACACGCATGCTCAGGGTCGGCGAACGCAGCGGCAACATGGGCGAAATGATGGAGCGGATAGCCGCGTTCTACGATGAGGAACTCGCGCGTATGGTCGACGTGCTGAGCCGGGTCATCGAGCCCGTGCTCATGACGGTCGTCGGCATCGCGATCGGCGTGATCGTCGTGCTGATGTACTTCCCGATCTTCGAGCTCGCGGGCAGCATCCATTGAACGCGGTGCCCAATAGCGGCGTGCCGACCATCGCACCGGCGTTCGTGCTCGATGACGAGACGCTCGCGGCTGCGGCGGTCGAAGCCGAGCGGTTGGGCAGGTCCGCCGTCGATCTTCTGCAGGAGCGCACCGGGCTCGACTCGGACGCAGTCGCAGCGGCGGTGGCCATGGCGTTTCACTACGACCGCATGACGGCGGCGGAGCTGATGCGTCTGGAGCCCGCGTTCGATCTACTGCCATCGGCGGATGCGCTGCGCCACGGCAGCGTATTGGTTCGTCGCGGCGGCAAATTGACCGCGGTCATCGCCGATCCGTTCGACGCGAGCTTGCGACCCTGGCTCGAGGCGCGCGTCGCGTGCGTACTCGAGTGGGCCGTAGCGTCGCGATCGGACATCGTCGCGTTCATCGGCATGCGCGAGCAATCGATGCGCGCGATCGACTCCGCGGTCGAGGGTGCGCAGACCGACCACGACGGTGGCAAGGCCGTCGACAATTTGTCGCTGTCTTCGATCAGCGAGGATTCGAGCCCGATCGTCAAACTCGTTCACTCGACGGTGTTCGATGCGCTGCGGGCTGGCGCAAGCGATGTGCACCTCGAGACGGTCAGCAACGGTCTCGTGATTCGCTACCGCATCGACGGCGTCCTGGCGCAGATCGCGACCGTCTCAGGGGTAGCTGTTTCGGAGCAGGTGCTGTCGCGGATCAAAGTGATGTCGGAACTCGATATTTCGGAGCGGCGCGTACCGCAGGATGGCCGCTTCAAAATCGCCGTCGACAATCGGCCGATCGACTTCCGGGTGTCGATCATGCCGAGCGTGTACGGCGAAGACGCGGTGTTGCGCGTGCTCGATAAGAGCGCGGTCGCCGATCAACTGCAGGCGCTGCAACTCGATTCGCTCGGCTTCGACAGCCGCACCGTGAGTCAGCTGCGGCGTTTGTCGTCGCTGCCGCACGGCATGCTGCTCGTCACCGGACCGACCGGTAGCGGTAAGACAACGACGCTCTACGCGGCGTTGTCGGAGACCAACACGGGTAACGACAAGATCGTGACGATCGAAGATCCGGTCGAATATCAGCTGTCCGGCGTATTGCAGATTCCGGTCAACGAAAAAAAGGGGCTGACCTTTGCGCGCGGGCTGCGCTCGATCCTGCGGCACGATCCGGACAAGATCATGGTGGGCGAGATTCGCGATCCCGAGACCGCACAGATCGCCATTCAGTCCGCGCTCACCGGACATCTGGTATTCACCACCGTGCACGCGAACAACGTCTTCGACGTGCTCGGTCGGTTCCTGCACATGGGGGTCGACACCTACAGCTTCGTAGCGGCGCTCAACGGCATTCTCGCGCAGCGCCTTTTGCGTCTCGTGTGCACCCATTGTGCCGAGGTCCCCGTTCCGCTGAGAACTTCCGGCTCACTAACGCCTGTTCGCTGGCTCGCAGCGGACAGCGACATTGCATTCATTCACGGCGCGCATTCCGTCGGTGTCCCAGCGTCGCCGACCGAAGCGACAGAAGACTCCGTGATCCGCGCGGGAGCCGGTTGCGGCCACTGCCGAGGCACCGGTTACCGCGGCCGGGTCGCCGTCGGGGAGTTGCTGGTGCTCAATGACGAGTTGCGTGAGGCCATCGTGCAGCGCGTCCCCGTCCGCCAACTGAAGGAGATGGCGCATCGCGCTGGCGTGCGCCTGCTGCGAACTGCGGCGCTCGAGCTGGCGCGCGACGGCCGCACAACCATCGAAGAGGTGAATCGTGTTACCACGATGGCGTGATGAGATTGCGATCCGGTTCGCTCCGGGCGAGCTCGTGCTCACACGCATCGGTCGCGGTATTCGCCCGCGCTGCACCGCAGACACGCGCGGCACGGTTAAGGAGTTCTTGCTGGCAGACTGGCGTCCGGCGCTCGCGGTTCTTGACGGCTGCTTGAGCGATCCTGCGTGGCAGGGCGCCAATGTCCGCATCGTGCTGTCTAATCACTGGGCGCGCTACGCGATCGTACCCTGGGCGAGCGATATCAAGAGCGAGGACGAGCGGCTCGCCCACGCGCGCATCTGTCTCGAGAAGGTTTACGGTCACATCGACCATCAATGGATCGTTAGCATCAGCGACGCACCACCCGGCCGGGCGCGAGTCGCGTCCGCAATTCAGCGTGATCTCCTCGATGGTTTGCGCGCGACGGTCCACGCCCACAATTCGCGTCTCGCGTCGGTACAACCGCAGCTCATCGTCTCTTACAACGGGTGGCTGCCGCGCCTGGCGGATGTGACCGGATGGTTCGTGAATATCGACGAGGGTTCGCTCGCCGCAGCGCGTCTGGATGCGGGCGGCTGGGACCGCGTTTATTCGGCGCGAATCGGCACCAATTGGTCGCTCGAACTGGATCGTTTGCGGACCTTCGGTCGGCTCGCCGCTAAAGACTCCGTCGAATCTCGCGTTTTCGTCGCCGCGCCCGACTGGCTGCGCGACCTTGCGAGCGATGGGGACGATGATGGCATCGAGTGGCTGCACGACGACGCCCCCGGCGCGTCCGCCGCTGCAGAACTCGCGCTCCTAAGGAGGCTATACGCATGAAGCGCCGCGCGATTGAACTCGACTTCGCACACGGCCAGCCGTGGCTCACCTTCGGTGGAACGGCACTGCTCCTCGCGGGCCTGACAGTCGCGATCCTCGTGTTCGCGGATTACCGCGGTGTCGCTGAGCGAAACGAGGGACTCGAACTGCGACTCGCGGCGCTGCGCGATGGTGCACAGCAGACGAAGCCCGACAAGGCGGCGCTGCGCGTGCAGCAGGATGCCGACGTTGCGTTTCACGACCTCACGATGCCGTGGTCGGTACTGCTGCGGGAACTGGAACTCGCAAGCGCGGACAGCAAGGGCAGCGTGGCGGTACTTGCGGTCGAGCCCGATCGGCAGAAGGGTCAAGTGCAGATTCTGGCGGAGGCGCGCACGCTGCCGATCGCTCTCGCGTACGTCAAACGTCTGCAACAAAGCCAGGCGCTGCGCTATCCGATGCTCGAAAGCCATGAATTGCAGGTCAAGGATCCGGAACGGCCGGTGCGCTTTCAGATCAAGGCCGACTGGAGCTCGACCCAATGAAAACACTGCCAGAGACCCAATCCGTGAAGGCGTTTTCCGCGCTGAGTCAAGTGGCCAAGCCGGTCGTTGAGCAGCCGCGGAGCGCGACGCGCGCGGTCTCGCAGCTACCGACCGCAACACAGCATCTTTCGAACTTGGCGCGGCTCGTCTCAACTCGAGTAGCACCGTACATCGCCTACCAGGTGCAACGCGGCGGCCGCGCGGGCGTGATGGGTATCGCGCTGATCATCTTCAGCCTGGTCTGCTTCGTGAGCGCCAATTCGCCTCTGCGGAATCAGTTGGCGGACTTGCAGACGGAGATTTCGACCGCGCACGCATCGCAGGTTGTCGCCGACACTGTTGTGCGAGAGGTCCCGTCAAAGACGCTGATATCGAATCTGCCGTCGCGTGCCGAGCTACCCGCGGTCACCGAGCAGATCGTTGCGCGGGCCGATGCGGCCGGCCTCGCACTCGAGCAGGGCAGCTACGAGGTGAAGGTCGTGGGCTCGGGCGAGATCGCGCGTGCGAGCCTGACGTTCCCCGTGCACGGCGGCTATCCGAACATTCGCCGCTTCATCGACGAAACGCTGGCAGTAATTCCAGGAGCGGCGCTGGATGGCCTGCAGCTACAGCGCAAGGAAATCGGGGCAGCGGAAATCGACGCTGAAATCCGTTTCGCGGTCTATCTGAGAAATGCAGCGTGAGACGCGTCGCCGGTTTCACGCTTATCGAGCTCGTGATCACGGTCGCGATCGTGGGGCTCATCGCGACCGCCGCAATGCCCTTCGCGGAGCTCACCGTACGTCGCAGCAAGGAACAGGAGCTGCACGTCGCATTGCGTGAGATTCGCGCGGCGATCGACCGATACAAGGATGCCGCCGATCATGGGCGCATCGAGCGGGAAGCCGATGCGACGGGTTATCCGCCGGCGCTCGATGCGTTGTTCGCGGGTGTCGAGGACATCACGAGTCCAGACAAGAAGCTGTTGTTTTTTGCGCGTCGAGTACCGCGCGATCCGTTCTTCCCCGACGGATCGGTGCCACCGATCGCAACGTGGGGTCTTAGAAGTTACGCGAGTCCGCCCGAGAGTCCGCAGGCCGGCGACGATGTTTACGATGTCTATTCGATGGCCGCAGGAACTGCACTGAATGGCAGCCTTTATCGTGATTGGTGACGCGGCACGGCGCTCCCGGCCAGCCGGGTTCACATTGATCGAGTTGCTGGTCGTGTTGTCGATCATCGCGACGCTGCTGATGATCGCGGTGCCGCGGTACTTCCACAGCGAAGAGCGCTCCAAAGAAGCCGTATTGCAACAGGACCTGGCGGTCATGCGCGACGCCATCGACAAGCACTACGCAGATCTTGCGCGATACCCGGAGGCGCTCGCGGATCTGGTCGAACGTCGCTACTTGCGCAACATCCCGATCGATCCCCAGACCAAGTCGAGGGACACCTGGGTGTTGGTCCAGAGCGACAATGCGGAAGCCCCGGGCATACTCGACGTGCACAGCGGCTCTACCGACAAGGCCAATGACGGGACGGAATTTGCCAGCTGGTAGGCTTGCCGCCGTGCGTTGCCGGAACTACCTGCAGCGGCGTCCGCGCGGCTTCACCTTTCTCGGAATTCTGATTGCCATCGCAATCCTCGGGGTAGCACTTTCCGCGGCCGGGTCCCTCTGGACAACGGTCGCGCAAAGGGACCGCGAGGCCGAGCTTCTCTTCGTGGGCGAGGCATATCGAAGTGCGATTGCGAGTTACTTCCGAGCCGGTGGGCGGCTGCCGCTGGAGTTGCAGGACCTCGTCGACGATCGCCGAATGCCGGCCCCGCGCCGTCATCTGCGTCGCCTTTACAACGATCCGATCACGGGGCGATTCGACTGGGAACTCATCCTGGCGCCTGACGGTGGAATCATCGGGCTGCACAGCGCGTCGCAGAAGACCCCGATCAAGCGCGCGAACTTCCCCGTGAACGAAGCGGAGTTCACCGACGCGCAGTGCTACTGCGACTGGACATTCCTGTTCAGCATGTCGCGGCAGCGTCGACCCTCGAGCAACGGACACGTGACCGACGCGCCGCCGCTCGGCACATCGCTCGAGAATGGCAGCGCAACAGCTCCGTCGGATGGACTCTGAAATAGCCCGACCTCTCAGTAGGTTCCCGCACAAACCTTACAAAGAACTTGGAGTCAATCAGGTGTTACCCGGGATATATTGGCCTCAATGTAGTCAAGCATTGAACCGGGGCAGGGATCACCCCTATGAGGGGTCACTCTGTTGAACGCGATGCAGTCAGACGTTCGGCTTCGATTGGTTCTGGTGGACGATCACGCCATCCTACGCGAGGGATTACGCGCACTGCTGGGGCTCGAGATGGATCTCGAGGTGGTTGGCGAGGCCGACAATAGCGACGATGGCTTCGACATCGTGAAGCAGATGCAGCCTGACGTGGTCGTTACGGATCTCGGCTTACCGCGGCGCAGCGGCATCCAGTTGATCACGCGGGTGCGTGATGCCGCACCCAACGTGCGCGTACTGGTGCTGACGGTACATAACAGCGAGGCGCACATCAGGGCCGCGCTGTCGTCGGGCGCAAGTGGCTACGTACTCAAGGAATCGAGCCGTGCGGATCTCCTGGACGCGATCCGGACGGTCGCGCGCGGACAGCGCTATCTGTGCCCACCCGTCTCCGCGAAGGTGGTGTCGGGATTCCTCGGCGACAGCGAATTCCGCGCGGCGGTACCCCTGCAAGGTCTGACGAACCGCGAACGAGAGGTCCTCGCGCTGGTCGCACTTGGTAAGTCGAACAAGCGCATCGCGTCGCAGCTTATGCTCAGCGTGAAGACGATCGAAAAGCATCGCTCAAACTTCATGCGCAAGCTCAAGCTCCACAACACGGCGGCCGTGACGATGTTCGCCATCTGCAACGAACTCGTGTCGACCGGTGAGGCGCCGGTAGTTGAGCACCCGGTAACGGGCCGGTAACGACCAAATCGGGCGAGGATCTACGGCGCGTCGGCATTTCACGTGCTAGCTGGCGGGCGCTTTCCCCCTTCGATTCGTGCTCGACTTCGCGTTCTTACGATCCCCATTCGCACTTCACACGGAGCCGACAGCGTCGACGCAACCCGTGACTACGGTGAGTGCATGTCACGCGCCTACCGAGAAGGCGAACCACCGCAGCACCGCTCACGCAGTCATACGCTTTCATGTCGCAACCTGCGCATTGTTGACACTTTCGACGATGGCCAAATCGGGCGCGCGTGTCGCAACTTCACGGCGTCCGTCGCGACCCGATTCCAGCGCCCCTTACCGAAACCGTCATGCAGCGGGTAGTCGCCAACAAACGCGTTCGCGATCTCGCGTGCTCCAGTAGACGCCGAGCACTCCCATACCCGTTTGGTTCGCAGTGTCGTCGTCGCACCGCCGCCGACACGTGTGTCAAGCAGGCCCGCCCTGGGACGGTCGTGGCACGCCCGCCTCGGCGTGCGCGAGATGACGCCGCACCGCGTCGACGAGTTGCGGCAATGCTTCGGCGGCGTCTCCCTTACTCGCGTCGAGCCAATGCGAGGTGTTCAGGAAGTACCCCAGGGCATCCGGCAACGGTGCTTTGTCAATCCGCAACGAAATGACCGGGTGGCGCTTCGACATCGCGCGTTCGACCTCTCGCAGCACATGGGGCGATGTCGCTGCGTTGCGCGACAGGATGAGCACCATGACCTTCGCGACATCCATGGCGTGCACGATGGCATCTGGGTAGAGATCGCCAGGTGTCACATCGCGCGCCGCGACCCAGCACTTCATACCCTCGCGTTCCAGCGCCGCACAAACGGCATCGGCAACGGCGATGTCTTCTGAGGCGACGCTGAGAAACACGTCCCGGCCTGCGGCGGGAATTTGGCCTGCACCGGGCCGTGTTGTGGACGAGCCTTTCGCTTCGGCGGCCGCTGTACTCCTCCGACGCGTGCCGAGCACGTTGTACGCACTGATGGGGCGCTTGAAGCCGCGCAACTGAAGTTCCCCGACCGGAGCGGATTCGAAGTGGCTCTCCACCACCATGAGCAGCCGGCGCGAGACCAGGATCTGGCCGTGCCGCGCCTCCCCGCACAGTCGCGCGGCGAGATTTGTCACCGCGCCGATCGCGGCGTAGTCCCAACGCCCTTCGAAGCCGATCTCGCCGATCGTCGCAAAACCGTTCGCAATCCCGATCCCGAGGCCGAGATCGTAGTCGCGCTTGTCCCAGCGCGTTGCCTTGAGCTGCTCGACCCTGTCGCGGATTTCGAGCGCCATGTCGACCGCGCTGCGCTCAGGCTGCTCCACCGGCACGGGGTCATTGAAGAAGATCATCATCCCGTCCCCGGTGAAGCGCTCGAGCGTTCCCTTGTGCTGCACAATCAGCTGTCCCACCTCTTTGTGGAACTCGCTGAGCACCATCATCATTTCCTCGGGTTCCTCCGACTCCGCGAAAGCGGTGAAGCCACGCAGGTCGAGGAAGGCAACGCTGACGTCGCCGCGGTGCGGGCGCAGCGGATCGTCGGTGGCGCCGCTGACGATCAGCTCCGCGAGCTGCGGCGAAAAGAAGCGTTTCAGCCGCGAGAGGTGCTCGATCGCCGTGACCTGCTCCGCCACCCTCGCCTCCAGCGTCCGGTTCCAATCGCTGAGCTGCGTCGCCTGCTGTCCGACGAGCCGGTGCAGCTCGCCAATTCGCAGCAACGAGCGCACTCGCGCCAAAAGCTCCTGGCGATTGATCGGCCTCGTCAAAAAATCGTCCGCACCTGCCTCGATGCCCTTCACGCGCTCCTCGGCCGGATCGAGGGCCGTAATCATGACAACCGGAAGCAGCGTCGTGGTCGGGTCCGCGCGAATTCGACGGCACACCTCGTAGCCATCGAGGTCCGGCATCATCACGTCGAGCAGCACGGCATCCGGTGCGAATTCTCCGATCGCCGCTAGACCTTCGCGGCCCGAGTGAGCAATCCGCACGTCGTAACCGTGCAGCGCGAGAACGTCGCCCAACAGTTTTCCGTTAGCGGGTTGGTCGTCTACGACTAAGAGGCGGCCGCGCGTGGTCATCCGGGTTTTCCTCGCAACGCGAGTCCCTCACCAACGAGTTCGGCAAGTCTGAGTACGCGGATCGGCTTGGTCTCATAGCCGTCGAAACCCGCCGCGAGAATCTGATTCCGCTCCTCGGGGAGAGCCGACGCGGTTAGCGCGATCACAGGGACGTCGTGCGTCGCCGGGTCTGCGCGCAGGCAACGCAGTGCCGCGACGCCATCCATGCCGGGTAGTTGGATGTCCATCAGCACCAGATCGGGTCTGCGTTCCTTGGCCATCGCGAGACCCTGTTCGGCGGTACCCGCTTCGACGACTTCGAAGCCGCGAAAGCGCAGAACGTCCCGCACGAGCTTGCGGTTGATCTCAACGTCCTCGATCACCAGGATCAGCTCACCCGCCATGAGGCCCTCCGGCGCCGGCATCCGTGGCGCGCAGGTCGTGTGTGGTTTCACGCTCCCACTGCTGCCGCCGCTCGATCGCCGCGCGCACGAGCTTGACGAACTCCTCGCGGTCGAAACCCGATTTGCGGCCAAGATGCGCGATGCGGCCTTGCAGGCGGCGTTTCTCCGCGATGGAGAGTGACCGCATTGTAAGGACCACGATCGGAATGTGCGCAGTCGACGGATCATCCTTCAGTAGCTTCGAAGTCTCAAAGCCGTCCATTCGCGGCAGAATGAGGTCGAGAACGATCAGATCCGGGACATGTGCGCGTGCCATTTCGATGCCTTCCTCGCCGGAAAGGGCCTCCAACACGTGGAACCCGTGCGGTTGGAGTGTGGCGCGGATCAGCTCGATTGATTGTGGATCGTCGTCGATGGCAAGTACCGTCTTGGCAGCGTTATGGGGTTTTGCCGCATAGACCCGGCGGATCGTCTCGACGAGATGGACTGGGTCGTAGGGCTTGATCAAATAGTCATCGGCGCCGAGCGCGAGGCCCTTGCCGCGTTCCTCGACGATCGAAACGATCACGACCGGGATGTCTGCAATCTGCGGATCGCTGCGCAGCGCAGTCAGGAATTCCCAGCCGTTCAGTTCCGGCAACAGGATATCGAGAACAATCGCACGCGGACGCAGGCGTCTCGCGAGGTTGAGACCCGTCCTGCCGTCATTGGCAATCTGAACCGCGATCCCACTGTCGCGCAGGTGAATCGACAGGAGGTTGGCGGAAGCAACATCGTCTTCGACCACTAGCACGAATTCACCGGAAGGCGAAGTCGAGGTCCTTCGCTCGCGCAACGGATTTGGCGGGCCGACGTTGGAAGCCGACAGTGCGGCGTGCGCAATGTCGCGTAGCGGCAGCGAGAACGTGAACGTGCTGCCCTCGCCGAGCTCGCTCTCGACCCACAGCCGGCCGCCGTGCAGCTCCACGATCCGACGCGCCAGCGTGAGGCCGAGCCCGGTGCCTTCCACTTTGCGGGTGTACTCCGTTTCGGCCTGGCGGAATGCGTCGAAGATCCGCTCCTGGTCGCTTTCAGCGATACCAATGCCGGTGTCGATCACGTCGAACTCGATCATGTCGCCGGCAAGTCGGGCCTGTACCGTCACCGAGCCGCCCTCATCGGTGAACTTCACGGCGTTCGTCAGCAGGTTGAGCATCACCTGTTTGAACTTACGCTCATCGGCGACGACCGACTGCGGACACCCGGTCGAGTCGAAGCGGAGCTTCACGCCGCGACGCTGCGCGCGCTCCTTGACGAGCGTGAACGCGTTGCCGAGCGCTGCGGGCAGATCGAACATGCTCGGCGAGAGCTCCATCTGACCCGCCTCTATCTTCGACAGATCGAGGATGTCATTGATCAAATTTAGCAGGTGACGACCCGCCCCCAGGATGTCGTTGAGGTACTCGTCCTGTTTGTCATTGAGCTCCCCGAACATGCGCTCGATCAGCACCTCCGAGAACCCGATCACGGCGTTCAGCGGGGTGCGCAGCTCGTGCGACATGTTCGCGAGGAACTCGGATTTGTGTCGGTTGGCGGCCTCGATCTCGCGTCCCTTCTGCTCGAGCTCCCGAAACAACTGCGCGTTTTCTATGGCGCTGGCCGCATGCGCAGCGAAGGTCTGCAGCACACGCAGCGTCGCGACGCCAATTGTGCGCCGCGAAGAGCGGTTGTCGCAGCCAAGCACGCCGATTGCGTTGCCGCGCACGCGCAGAGGCAGCAGCACGGACACGCTATCGGGCGCGGGCATGTCCGGGTTCGCCTGATCCTCCAAACCCAGCGGGTGGGGCTCATCGCGCCCCTCGACGTATAGCAGCGCGACGCCTTCGCGACTGACGCGCGCAAGTGCGCTCTCCCCTGCGAAAGGCAGCACGGTATCTTGCAGCATGTCGAACTCGGTATCCGGAACCCCGGCAGTCGCGAGCGTCAGCAGATGTTCGCCGTCTGCGTCGAGCGCCCAAACGCAGAGACGATCAATGCCGACCAGCTCGCGCGCGCCGTCTAGAACCCGCGTCAGGGCGTCGCGGAGTGACAGCGGCTCCAGCATCGACGCGGAGAGCTGATACAGCTGCTCCAGCTCCGCCGTCCGCTTGCCGATCCGCCCTTCGAGCGTCTGGTTGAGATCGCGAAGGTCCCGCATCGCCGATTCCTTCTGCGCGATGTTGCTCTCCAGCGAGCGAGCCATCTCGTTGAAGGTCGACGCGAGCTGGCCGATCTCGTCCCGCGTCTCGACCGGGATCGTCTGATCCAGATGACCGTCCGCGATGGCCCGCGCGCGGGCGGTCAGCTGGTTGATCGGACGGGTGATGTGCTGGGAGACGAAATACACCGACAGCAGCGACAACAGAACGAAGCCGGCCGCAAGCCCGGTCCAGAGCCGTATCAGAGCCGTTGTGCCACGCTGCACGGAGGCGAGCGACAGTCCGACCCGCACGAAGCCGGTGTTGCGGCTCATGCTGCCCGACTCGCGCTCCGGACCGAGGCCAAGCACCGCCTCGTCGGGCGTACCGAGCGACGTCGTCAGGATGGGCGCAAAGAACTCGAGATACCGACGGCTGGGCTCCGCCTGCGACGCCGATGGACCCTTCTCCCGCAACATCCCCTCGCGCAGCACGTCTGACAGCGGTGCAGCGTCACGGGTGAGCCCCGACGCGGCCAGCGCACCGCCGTCGGGGCCGTAAATGAAGACGTAGGCAACGTCCGCGTCGCCGCCGACGGCTTGAACTGCAGGCCGCAGCGACTCGGCGTCCTCGGCAATCACTCCAAGCTCGCTGGCCGCCGCCAGGGTGCTGGCTATGTCGAGGCCGCGCTTCTGGAACTGGTCCTGCGAGAGACTGCGCTGGAGCTGGATGCTCGCGAGCCCGACGAGCGCGAATACGGCCACCAGGGTCGGCACCAGCGACCAGAAGATCCGCGCGCGGAGCGTCGAGCGGTCGACAAGCCGGCCCCAGATGGTCACCGCGGCGCTCCAAACGTGTATTCAAAGCCGAACGCCCAGACTGAATCGGCGCGCAGACCATTATCGCGGTTGAGCGGCACAATGAAGTTGGTGAGCACCACGACCGAGCGGTAGGCCTCGAATTTGACGCCGAACGCGGCATCCAAAATGGAAGTGCTTTCCGACGATTCCGATGGCTCCCAGCGACCCACGATCTGCGCGACGGTGGTCACGCGCGGGGTCACGCGCACATCGAACCCGGCTTGATATTGCACGTCGTCAGCCCCACCGCTCACGAACTGATAGCCTGCGTTCAGATACGTCGTCACCCTCCCAAATGCCTTGTCCGCGACCAGCATACCCATCCAGCCCCAGTTGCCGGTGCCGAGGAGATTGTTCTCGTCTCCGGTCGGCGCTTCGAGGTGTGCGACGAATGCGAGCGCGGGCTTCCAACCGTCGTCGTTCCCGACGTGGTATTTCGCACGCACGCGGAGATCACCGATTCCGCTGGCGCTGCCCTTCACGGATGAATCCGGCACGTCTTCATCTCCCGTCGCGGGATCGGCAAAGTTGTGCACATCTGTGCTCGGCGGATTCGTTGCGTTGCGCTCGATGCTGGCGTGAGCATGTGCCTGCAGATCGTTCCTGAGCAACGGAATCGCAATCCCTACATCGAGGTCTTGCGTGATCCCAAAATTCCCGTACACCGCGTAGACGTGCTGCGTGAGCTCAACGTCCATGTCGACGCGCACACGATCCGTTTCGACGTCGAAGAGGTAGGGGGGGGCGAGGTTCGGATTCGGTCCGAGGATGCCGTCGCCATTCACGTCATCATGAGTGAAAAACAGCGTCAGATTGTGGAGATTCTCACCGTTGAAGTACTTGTAATCGACACGAGCGTACGTAAACCCCACGCTGAGTCGGTGCTCTCCGATGGTCTCGGCGCGTTCCGCGAGAATCGGACCGAGGCTATCAGTGGTGCGCACGGGAACCCCGGTCTCGAAATCGAACGTGAAGCTCGCCGCCGTCGAGTTGAGCGCCAAAAATCCGAGCTTGCTCGAAAGACTACTGCCGAGTTGATTCAGCTCCTCCAGCGATGAAGAGTTGAAGTGAGGCGCGTGACTGGTGCCATTGAATGTCGTCGTGTCGAGCATGATTCCATCGCCGCCGTACAGGCTCGTGACCAACGTCGATAGATCGTCCGCCCGTGCCCCCGCAGGCGCCAACGCCGCCAGCAAAACAGCGGCTTGGGCACATGCGACTAGGCGCGATGTGTACAGCGATCGGTGGCGACTCATGATAGAACTCGACTCCTCATTTTTATTGAATCAGCTCACTCGCGCTGATCAATATGCTCTGTGGAATCTCGACACCAAGCTTGCGGGCAGCTTTAAGGTTAACGGTGAGGGAGACGCGCCGCGCCGTTGTTGGCGGAACCTCCGCGGGGCTTTTGCCGTCGAGGATGATGCGCGCGAGCTCGCCCGCCTGGCGCCCGATGTCCTCGCTGCTCGCGAACGTGAGTGCGAGCAGCGCGCCCATCTCGGCCTGCCGCTCCGAAACTCCGAGAATCGGGATGCCGCCCCGATGCGACGCCAGAAACACATACTTCGTGACCGGCGGCGCGAGCAGGGTTTCATCGGGCAGATACCAGAAGGCATCGATGCCCTCGCGTTGGAGCGCGTCGAAGGCCTGGATCGCCTCCCCAACCGTTCGTGCGTCACGCGCGATCAAGTCAATGCCTAACGGCCCGGCAAGTTCTCGCGCTTCGCGCATCAAATAGCCAGTTTTCGATTCATTGAAGACGACTCCAATCCGTCGCACCGCAGGACCCAGTTGGCGCAGAAGCCGCAGGTTGTCGGCGACCGGCACGTTCATGCTCGCACCCGTGACCCCGGTTACCCCCGTCCCGATCATACTGGCCGGATTCAACACCATCGCATAGACGACGGGAACGTCGCTGGGCTGATCAAGCGCCGCCTGCAATGCCCAGACGCCGATCGCGAACACGAGATCCGGCTTCTCGCCCGCGGCAGTGAGGAACTCCCGCCCACGCTGGACGCTGCCGTCCATCTGACGGACCACGATTTCGTGTTCCGAGTCCAGGCCGTCCTTGAAGCCGAGCAGTGCTTCTTCATAAGCCTGAACCGGCGCGCTCATCAGAACTGTCACCTGGCGTCCGCCGGCCCCAACGGCAGCGCCGAGCCAGACAAGGCCGACTGAGAGCACGATGGCAGACGATAGACGCACTGCTATCCCTGTGTCCTTTTTTCGTTGGGTCATCCTACCCCGCGCGCGGCCTTTGCCGTAGTCCCGACTCGTAGTCGCGATGCGCGACCGCGTTGCGGCTTGCGCCGGTACCAAGGCGTCCGGCGATTGGCAAGAATCGGCGGAGGAGAAAGCGAGAACACCGGCTGCTCCTTTATTTCACCAGCCCCCGCACAAGATCGTCGGCATAGATGGTGGACGTGCCGACCACGCTCGCCGGAGCGCCCCCTTTGTCAAATTGGTTGAAAAACCTCATTCGCCCTGACGCCCTGGCGTCAAAACCCGAAATCATCTTGCTCAGTTCCATCGGGAATCGAAGCCTGAGTTGCCGACATCCGATCCACGTGCTGGTCGTCGTCCAGACGTACGAGTAGCGGTTCGTCGCGGTGTCTTACCTCAACGTACTTCCAGGCGCACGAGAGCGTTTCTTCGATGACATCGACTGGCGCACCCGTCGTGCAAGCGACTGCGTGCCAAGTCGGATAGCTGGCGGCAAAGATATCGAGGCCCTGGTTGCCAATGAGGCTGAACTTGACCGGGACGGCGCTGCCGGCCTTGGCGCGATTGATCACCGGCAGATTGTCAACCGGTTGGAAGAAGCCGCTGAACTGGAACACCACCGTGTAGCTGACGCTCGCGGAGTTCTCGTTGCCGGCTTTGTCCGTCACTGTGCAGCTGCGAAGAACATCCAGGACGAACGCATCGTCGGATTGTGTGAAGGGCTGCAGCTCGACCGCGTCGCCAACGAGTACGGCGCCATCGCACAAGCTTCGGCCGATGCATCGGCGACTTTCAGCGACTTTCTCGAGCGCGTGTTGAGAGTCGAATGCGATGCGCGTCATGAGCGGTCGCGGCAGACGCTGCTCAAGTTCGCGACACTGCCGGCGATCAAGACGTTGGAAGGCTATGACTTCAACTTCGCCAGTGTCGCGCCCAAAACCCAGATCCAGGAACTGGCGAGTCTGTCGTTTTTGATTCGGTCTGGGCCTGGGCGCGGATGCAACAAAGAGTCGCATTCAGCGATTCGCGATACGCCTACTGAAAGCGGCTTGAGATCACGCTAAGGCGCCTCGAGGTATGCCGCGACGGCGGTGTGTACAAACGCACGGATCTCACCGGCAGATTTCGCTTCCCCGGCTTCGAGCGCACCCGCAAATTCGAAGAGCGGCAAAAAGAGTTGCCGTTGGTCCGGCTGGCCCCGCAATACGATGGTGCCGTCTGCGATGTAGGTGGCCCATTCGGCGCGTACGGCTTCCCACAGCGGTGCGGTGCGTGTCCAGTAATGGTCGGCCGGCGTCCAATCGAAGTCGATGATGGACTCGTAACGGTTCAGACCGAACTCGCGCACCAGCACAGGCGCGTTGGGCACGGCGTTGCCCGCCTCATCGAGTTCAACCTTCAGGTTGAGCTCTTCCTGAATCCAACCCGTCGGCGTGATCGTGTGCCGGTTCGATCCCGACAACACGTGATAGTCGCTGCGCACACTGAACTCGCGACGCGGTAACGGACGCCACTCCTCGCCGCTCACCCACGTGGAGTAGTTGCCGAAGTGTTGCCACCGACCCACGCCGGAATAACGCGGCGAATCGTCCACTTGCCATACACTTTGCACCCATGCCCCCGTGCGATCGACGCCGGGCAAGGCGACGATCTGCCAGCGATTTCGGCCTCGATACACGACGCGCTCGAGTGCTTCGTACGTCCAGTTCTGACGCCAGTGTTTGGTCACGAGCGGGCCGCGTAGCGTTCCGGCCTTATCGATCGCGTTCATCACGAGGATGTGTTGCAACGAGATTGCGCGACCGGTGTCGGCGATCACGTACACCTTCTCGGTGCCCCAACTTTGAAACGGCCGGTCGGGTTTGAACGCGTCCCGGAACCCGGCCACCTCGATGAAATCGAACGTGGCTCGGTATTCGCCGGCCATCGCGAGGATCGCACGACGGTCCCGCTCGAAAGCGGAAAGAGCGGGTTCCGACAGGTGGTGCCACTCCGCGCGCGGCGTTGTCGCCAACGTAACGACCTGGCCTTTCGTCGTGCCGCCACGCGGCCGCATTGCGTTGTCGTCTGCGAACGGCCAGGCAAACGTGTACTGCCGCGTCGCCGCTGCCAACGGCGCGGCCCGCTCCGCGTCCGCCGCATGGACGCCGGGCGTCAGCAGGACGAGGAGCGCGCACACGCGGAACTTTGCCAGCCCGCTCATCGTGGCACTCGTGCCAAATCCTCGCGGAGGCGTATTGCGGCAGCGAAGTAGTGAGCGGCACTCGGTCGCGGTGAATCCATCCGACAGAATACCCCTGGCCCAAGGCCCGAGTCCGAGATCCATGAAATTCAATACGAAGGACAGCAGCTCGACGCGACGGCGCCCATGCGGTGGGTCAACGCGAGTACCGGTCCGGTTTGTATGTACACCAGCAGCCAACGTGTAGCATCTCTTCAAGATCCAGGCGTCGAGGCTCCTGCGCCTGTCCCGGTGAGCGCGGACACAGCCGCGGGCGTTCATTTCGTAAAGCGGGCATTTTCCATGAGCACTTTGTACTCGTAACCGGCCCCGAGATTCACATTGGTTTTCAGCAGGCCCACCGCCGTGACGATGTCACCGACCGCGGCCTCCTCCTGGGTCGTGGCGACGATGGCGTCGTCGGGAGATTGGCCCGTGCCATCGGACAAGGTCACCCAGTTCATGCCTAGAATATGGGGATTGACCTTGATCACCTTGGCCCGCAGCGCGACAGTTTTGCCTGCCAATGTCGCCGAAGTCTCGAAGATCTTCTCCACCGTTGTACCGTCGGCGGCACGCGCTGTTTCGAGATCAATGCCCTGATGGATGGCGTCCGGAGGCAGGTCCTTGCCGACAACATGGATACGCGAGACGAAGCGTATGGATTCAAATGTCTTGTTCAGTGCCTTGCTCGTGAAGGCCTGCATGACATCGCCGCCGGCGTACTCGACTTGATCGCCGACTACGGCCGTCAGGGGTTGGGTGGCGAGCCAGTGTTGCTCGCCGGCCTCCTCGATTTGCAGATAGGTGTAGCTGCCGGCGCGCTCTGCAGAGATCACGGTGCCGGAATGGACGGCATCGTCGTCGGCATGTCCGGCAGCCGCGTACAACAGGACCGCAATGACGGCGGTTGCGATTGATCTGGGCTTGTTCATTTTTTCTCCAAGCGTTCTCGAAAAACTGAGAGATTGTCCCGGGCAACCTGATTCCCGGGGTCTAGGCTCACGGCCACCGTGGCCTCCCGCACGGCATCCTGCATCCTGCCGCGTTGCGCATAAAGCACCGCGAGGTTGTTCCGCAGACCGGCAGAATCGTGACCTAGGGCGAGTGCATTTTGTAGATTGGTATGAGCGCTTTGCGCATTGCCGGTCTGGAGATAGAGGGTACCCAGGTGTGAGTAGGCCTCGCCGAGATCCGGTCTGAGCGCCGCGGCTCGCTCAAAGGACGCGATAGCGCCGGTCAAGTCACCGGTCTGCATGCGCAGCAGGGCGAGGACAAAAGGGGCCTGATCGTCGGCCGGATTGAGCTCGGCGGCGCGCGCCAGCGCACCCTTGGCATTGGCAATCGATCGATGGGCAGCCAAGGTCCGCCCCCAGTCCTTCAACACCTCCGCCGCTCGAGCCGCTTCGCCTGCGCCGACGCGGGTGGCCGGAAACGATTCGGCGGACTTGCTTTTCTGCAAGGCCTGGATGTTCTCGCGCTGCGCGGTCGGAGAATAGAGCGAGCGGGGCGCGCGGTACTCCAGCAGCGGCAGGTTGTCCGTGTTTAGTGCCCCCGTCCGGGCGTAGTCGCGTGCCTCGTCGGCGTTCAGCATAAAGGAACTGAACAGGGAAGCGGCATCCGGGTAGCCGATCCGAGCTAGGCTGGCCGCTACGCGCGAATCCTTTGCGAACAGGCCATCCAAGGCCAGCGGATCGATCTCGATCGGTTCGGTGCTGCCGAGGAAGATGACGTCCGGAAACCCGGGATCAGCCCATAGGGTGACATACGGAAAGACGGACCTGAAGGTCCGCACCACCAGCCTAAAGGTCTCGACATCGACGCCGTACAGATGCATCCACTGCGCCATCAGTCCACCCGGTTTCAGGCTGCTGCGGGCATGCATGAAGGCCTCGCGCGTGAACAGTCGCGACGACCCGGACTGCCAGGGGTTCGAGGGCTCCGAGATAATGACATCGTACTGGTATCGGGCGGCGGCGAGATAGGAGCGACCATCGTCAACGATAAGGTTGAAGCGGCTGTCATCCATAATGTGAAAATTTTCGGCATCGAAGAACCGGCTGGCCTCCTGCATGGCTGGTTCGATTTCGACGCAGTCGATACGCTCCACCGGATGGCGGGCGACCGCACCGGCGGTGATCCCGCTCGCGTAGCCGATGACCAGCACGTCCCGCGCCTGCGGTTCGACCAAGAAGGGCAGATGCCCGATGATGACCTGGGTGGTCATGTCCCGGTAGTTGCCCGCGTCGGTCTTGCCGTCCACCACCAAGCGCACGTGCAAGCCCTCGCGGATCACCGAGACCGTCGCCATCGGCCCCTCCCGGTAATAGAGTTGCTCGATCCGGGCAAGCCGTTGCTCGATGGGCATTTGTTGGTACTGGACCGCGTACGCATAAGGGCCGCTGGTCATCTTCAGCCGGTCCCAGGGCGGCTGCCATACCAGCAACAGCAGCATGCAGGCTGTCGCCAATGCTGGCGCCGGGACATGTTTCCCCTCGCGCCGCCGTACCAGGACATACAGCGACAGTCCCAGCCCGCAAACAAGGTTGAGATACACGGTGAGCAGCAGAGTCTGCTGTATTCCCAACCGCGGCAGCAGGACGAACCCGGCCAGGAGCGCACCGAGGATGGCGCCGATGGTGTTGCCCGCGTAAAGCAGGCCAATTCTCCGGCCGCTGCTGCCGAACTGCTCGACCACCAGCGCACTGGCCACCGGGAAGGAAGCGCCCATGAACAGCGTGGCCGGCACCATGACCACAAAGCAAAGCAGGAAATTGGCAAGCAGGAACAGGGAGTAGTTCTTGCCGACCGCTCCGAAGAGTGCGACGAAGGCGTCGGGCAGCAATCCGAACGTGGCCGCAGTCCCGAGTGCCAGCAGGCCGATCAACACCTGGCACCAGGCGAGCAGGCTCAGACCGGGCTCTTGACGTGCGGCATAGCGGCCGACCAGCGCGCTGCCAAGTGTAATGCCGATCAGGAAGGTCGCCAGCATGGCGGTGCGGGCATAGGTCGACGAACCGATCACCAGGGTCAACACTCGCGTCCAGGCCACCTCGTAGATCAGCGCCGCCATGCCGGAGAAAAACAACATCACAACGGCCAACACAGCTCGGGCGGACCATCGGGAAGCGTCGACCGCCTGTGGCGAAGCAGGTGCGGGCGGTGCCGGGGGTGCCACGGCCAGGCGCATACGCGGCATGCGGTAGGCGAAGATGAAGATCGCGATATTGACCAGTCCCGCCGCCAGCAGAAGCGCCTGTATACCCATCAGCTGCAGCAACAGCAGACCCGCCGCGAGAGTGCCAAGCACTGCGCCGAGGGTATTGATGAAATACAGTCGCGCGATGGACCGGGCAGTGTTGCCGCCACCCTCATCCGCGCGCAGAAATACCTTGGACAGCACCGGCAGGGTCCCGCCCATCAGCAGCGTCGGCGGCAGCACCAGCAGCGCGGACAGCGCGAGGCGTTGCAGCACCGCCGCCCAGAAACCGGGCGCCGCATCGTCGTTGATCAGCAGATACATCTGCTGGATGGTGGCGAAGGTCAGCGGGGTGGCCATCGCCAGCAGGCCGATGCCCAATTCGAGCTTGCCATACAAGCGCAGCGGCTCGGCCGTGTGGTCCGCCTTTCTGCCGAGCACCGCGGCGCCGATCGCCAACCCGCCCATGAAAACGGCCAGCACGGAGCTCACCGCCAGGATCGTGGAGCCGAAGAACAGGGTCAACAGGCGCGTCCACACCACCTGGTAGACGAGGGCGGTTGCCCCCGAGAGCAGGATCAGGAACTGGAGCTTGCGGTGCTGCGTCACGTGCAGGCCCGGTTGCCGCCAGTGCCGCGGTCAGGCACCGACGGGCATACGAATCCCCACGACCTGCTGACCATTGAGGTGTCCCTGGTCACGGTGTCAGCGCTGCGTGGTCCTTGCCGTGGCAGCTCAAATAGCACTGGCCGGTGAAAATCCCGGTGTCCTGGTAATACAGCCGGCCCATGCTGTCGGGCTGCACGATGTTCAGGTCGAAGTTGATGAGATGGGCATTGTTGACTGCGTTGCCTTGGCTGGCGCCGATGCCGTGTGGATCGTGACAGGCGGAGCAAGGCGTGTTGCTGGTCACGATGTGCCGGTAGTGCTCCTTGAAGCTCTGATCGGCGAGGATGCCGGCGCGGCTGTGGCAGCCATAACAGAGTTCGTAGGTGTCCGGCCTTTCCGTGGTGTTGTCCGCGGTCAGGTAGTTCTTTGCCAGCAGATAGGGGTTGTTCGAGCCATGCGGTCCCCGGGGTCCGAAGGGGTCGTCGTTGCTGTGGCAGTCGGTGCAGGAAATCCGGCTGGATGTGGTATAGGGCGGCAGTAGGCTCGGCACATTCGGATTGACGCCGACCGCCGTCACCGGATGGAACGAGGGGTTAGCCGGATCGAATTCCAGACGGGTATTCAACTGCGGGAGCTGACGCGTAATGGGCAGGCTGTTGCTGACGTTGTTGTCGGCGTGGCACTTGAAGCAAATCTCGTACTCGTTCTGGGCATACCCGACCGCCAGGCCCGCCGCATCGATCCCGCTGACCCCCTGGGTGGCACCGGACACGAACGGTGCGCCGCGTGAGGGCGCGGCGTTGGTCTGGTGCGGGTTATGGCAATCGGCGCATTCGACGTGCTTCGGCGCACCGCCGTTGGCGAAGTCTTCAGCGGCGTCATGCACGCCTGTGTAATTCTGCACGAAGTGACCGTAGAGCTTGGTCACTTCGTCGCCAATGTTCTTGGTCGCCACGTTGCCGGTATGACAGACCAGGCAGTTGTCTTCTTCGGTGGCGTAGTTCATTAGCTGCGAATGACCGCCCGCCGCGTGCGAGACGTGGCAGCTGCTGCAGCCGTTCTCCGCCACCGTGTCGTAGGGTAAGCCGGGCCAGGGGTCGGCGCCGCTACCGTTCCACTGCTGGCTCGAGAGCGCATGCCCGCTCAGCAGCCAGCCGTCGTTGACATGGCAGCTGGTGCACAGGGCGGAGTATTGATTGGACATCACCAGAAACTTGCCATAGAGGTCATCGTGCGGGTCATGGCAGGCTGTGCACTGCAGCTCCCGGTTCCTGTCCAGTCTCACCTGCGGCGGCAGATTGCTCGGGTCGGCCAGCTCCGGGTTGCCCGCGGCGAGGGTGCTGTCGTAGGCGAACGATACCGGGTGATCGTCCGACAGGTCGGAGCCGAGCCGGGTGCGACCTTCCGGGATAAAGCGCATGCCACCCGCGAAGGGCACCTCCGCGGGGCGAGTCAGCAACGCGCCCAAAGCGACGGTGCCGTCATGACAGCTCAGGCACAGCTTGGAGGCGCCCGTCGGCTGCCCTACCGTTGCCTGCAGCGTGGAACTCTGGTACGGGGTGTAGTTGGTCGTCGTATCTTGTCGGTTCCACAGGAAGGGGACGTCCCGCCGCGCACTATGGGGCACGTGGCAGAACACGCAGACCTCCCCTTCGGTGGTCGATTTCACCGGTCCAGGTCCAGAGATTGACAGGTTGTGTCGAGTGTCCAGGATGCTGGCCAGGGGCAGGGTGTCTGGAATGCCCGCGATGATCAGCCCGAGCATGCTCGCACCGAGTAGCCGTGGCGTGATGCTCATGGGAGCTTCGCATCCGTCACATACTGGAAGACCTGGACCCTCTGGTTGTAGGTGTCCGAAACATAGATACGATCGTGGCTGTCAATGAATATGCCCGACGGCAGCCAGAACTCGCCGGGCGCCTGCCCGGACTTGCCAAAGGCCATCAACAGCCGCCCGTCCCGATCGAACACCTGGACGTTGTCAAACAAAGCATCGACGACATAGATATTCCCATCGCTGTCTACGGCTACGCCCTTCGGCCGGGCAAACTGGCCGAGGCTGTCGCCCGGCGCCCCGAACGCACGCAGGTATCCGCCCTCTGCGCTCAGGATCTGGATCCGGAAGTTGAGCGAATCGGTTACGAGCATCTGGCCGTCTGGCGTCACCACGATATGGGTCGGAGAGTGAAAGCTGCCAGCCTCGGTTCCTTCCGTGCCGATGACGCCCTTGAACTCGTGGTCGGGCAGCCCGTAGCGCAGGATGCCGGGATTGACGGCATCCACGACCAACAGTTCATCGGTCAGTGGATTGATCGTCACGCCCGTGGGTCGGCGCATACCGGCGCTGCGGATTGCCCCGACCTGCTCTGCACCGCCCTCGGTGAAGACCCAGACCACCGCCTGTGCCGAATCGGTCACGTAGACCCGGGCCCTGCGGTTATCGACCGCGATGCCCACGGGTGACACCAGCACAGGCTCGCGCTGTGGGAACAAACGATACTTATGCGCCCGCGGGTCGTACACGTGGATCTTCTTCAGAAAATTGTCCACGACATAGAGTCGACCCGCCGCGTCCACGGCGAGGCCGTGAGGGTTGACGATAGGCGTTGGCCGTTTGCCCGACAGGATGCGCAGCAAGTTGCCGAGGGCGCCGTCCCTGATGCCCATATCGGCTGGCTGCGCAACGGTGTTGACAAAACTGATCCGGGGGACCTCGGGGGGGGCGGGCCAAAGAATGACAGCGTTGGGTGGGCGCTCTGTCGCGGGCCGGTTCGCGCAGCCGGCGTTGAATCCGACCAGACCCGCACCCAACACGGCGAACAGACAACCGTGCATCAGGCGTCCGTGACTCATCAGAACAAATCCCTTTGCAGGCTCAGGAAAACGGAATGGAGATTGCGGGTCTGGTCGATATTCTGATCTTCCTGGCGGAGAAACCGGTATGTGGCATCGGCTCGCCAGACCCCATAGGACCACTCCCACGAAACGGAGGCCCCCTTGTCGACGGTGTCGACCGAAGTACCTTCGACCACATTGTATAGACCCGCGAGCTGCAACGTGCTGCGACCCCACAACTGCCATTGAAGATCGGTCCCGAAACCGTAAAAGGTCTCGTCGCTGTTGATGTCTTTGAAGGTCGTATCGCCATAGTAGGCCGAGGCGCTGAGGAAGGCCCTGCTCGACGGCTGGAATCGCAACGTCTCCTCGACGCGCCAGCGTTTCAACGAAACGCCAGCGGTTTGATCCGAATCTTCGAATAACGCCCGGGTGGTGCTCCAGTTCCACTGCAGGTCCGTGTCGACGATATGTGTGGCCTCCTGGTTCAAGACATCCGGGGGCGTGCCGCCGCGGAATTCCTGGTCAGACTGAGTATAGAGATAAGCAAGACGCCAGGCGCCCCACAGGTGAAATCCGCCGCCGTAACTCTGTGACGTGACGGCGTCGTCGAAGGCGGGAACACTCAGGAAGATGTAATCGACCAGAACTGTGTCGCCATCGGCGATCGCCCCCAGCGGTATGCGGCTTATCCTGACCGAGGTCTCGATCAGCTCCAGCGTGTAGTCCAGGCCCACGCGGTACACACGGCTGCCATCGGCATTGGTGACCACAACACTGGCCAGGTCGACATTTTCGTTGTTTAGCAGCGTGATGCCCCCTGTGGTTAACACATGGATCTCATCGAATACCGGCACGACGACGCCACCGAGGGCTCGATTAGTCACCCGATAGTCCTGCCCCATATTGGCGAAGATCATTCCGCCCGGAATGCTGCGCTGGTAATTGAAGTTGAGGGCCCCGCCAAGGCTATCTTCACCTTGGGAATCGGTGCTGCCGCTGATACCCGCGGTGGTCACCAGGTTTTCGTACAAGGAATGCGACATGCCGACGCCGGCGAGGGTGCGATCGATGCTCTGCGGGTCGTATTCATTCTGGCTGTTTTGCAGGCTGAATTTGTCCTGCGTGTACTGCAGGTTGTAGTTGGTGCTGAAATTGCTGCGATGCCGCCAGTTCAGATTCTCGGCCAGGGTGAGCCCGGAGTTACGCGTCTCGGTCACGGTGAGGCCGGCACTGGAGGTATTGATCTGCGACTCACGGTACGTAAGCAGTGAAGCGAGCGACACTTGGTTGTCCGGCTTGAACCAGGCGTTGTTCACCAAGCTGGCGAACAGGTTCTCGGTGTCGGTGGTTGCACCCAGGCTCGCGTAGTCCTGGGTCACGTGCGAGGCGTAGAGTCGGGTGTCATTCGTGGCGCGTTGATGTCGCATGTTCAGGCGAAACTCGTCGCGCTCTTGGTCCGAATCGTAAAAGCCGGTCTGTTGCGAGTTGCCGTGGGCGTAGGACAGGAGCGTAGGCAGCACCGGATACTCGAGCGTCACGCTCGCGCCGTAGGCATCGGTTTCGAAGTCCGAGCTTGGGGCCAGGCTGCTGGTCAGGTTCGAGTTCTGGCGTCGCGCGTAAAGATCCAGGGTGTAGGGCTTGAGCTCCAGCAGGGTTGCATCGAGACTGTAGCCCAGGTAGAACCTGTCGCCGCGCAGTTCGCTGCCGCGGTCGGGTTGGTCGCGCGTTTGCTGCCACTCCGGCGACAAGCGCAGGATGTAGGACGCCACTTCGGGGTGGTAAAGCCAGCCTTCCGTTTCCGTGTCGAAGCGCTGGCGCAACTCCTCCAAATCGTACGCATCGTCAATGAAGGGTCCGGTCCGCTCTTCCGATTCAAGACGATAGGACAAATCGAGGCCCAGTTTCGGTCGGTCGATCGCTGATTGCTGGCCCATGTATTCGGCTTCGGCCGGTAGAGCAAGCAACGCCACGCCAAACAGCAACAGGGAAAGCCTGGCGAACGACGACTGGCGTCGGTGCCACAGGTCAACGGTTGTCACAAGGCACTGCTTCATCACCATGCATCGGGATAGTTCGCCGTCAGCAGGCGCCTGTCCTTAGCCACGTGGACAGCGTGACAGGGGACGCAGTCCGTGCGGTCCTGGTGTTCCGGTAGTTTGCTGAGCGTGTCTTGCGCATGGCAGTCAGCGCACAGCGCGTCGGTCGGCATGGCCAGCATGTAGCGTTCGGGGCCAGCGTGCGCATTGTGGCACTGGGTGCAATTTCCCGTACTCACCGGGCCATGCACCCATAGGCCGGCCGCAACGGCATCGTCCGGTGAGGTGCCTTCATGGCACCCCGAACACAGTTCGCCCATGGGCGCGAGCTGCGCGCCCGACATACTGGCCACCTGCGTCCGGGCATCCTGCGCATCCAGCGTGCCGCCGGATCCCCCGAAGCCGCCGTTGGACGAGGTCTCGTGGCACGCATCACATGCGTTCGCCGCATACGGCCCATGAGCGAAATTGGTCGAAACGACCACCAGGCCTCGCCTCTTGGCGGCGATGTCGATCACGGCCTCGGCGGGTGTCTGTTCCACTGACGTCGCACCCGGAAGCGCCACGCCAGTGAAGAAGAAAGTCAGGACCTTGTGGCGGGCGGCAGGACTGCTGCAACCGGCGATGCCGATCAGGACCAGGCCGCCGGCCAGCGACAACAGCAATGTCCTACGTGTGTTGCGCATGTCGGATGGCCGCCCTTCGCTTGACTACCACGTTCCTGCCTATTTCCGGTCTTCGGCGCCCGCGGCGTCCGGCGCCGTGAACGCGGGCATTCGCTCGGTCGCCGGCAGGGGCGCCCCGATCCACTCGCCGAAGCCGTAGACATTCACCTTCTTGGACCCCAGGAGGTTGCCGACATAGACCAGGTAGTCGATTTTGAAATCCCTGTCGACGAACTGGCTGAAGTAGCCCACGTTGGTGTAGTCGATGTGCACTGCGCTGGGCAGGTACATGCTGCCGGTGTGGGGGCCGTAGCCGCCGAAAAACAGCAGCAGGTCAGTCGATTCGGGATCAAAGATCTGGACGTTCTCGAAGGCCGCATCCACGCCATAGACATAGCCAGACCGGTCCACGGCGATGCCCTTGGGGCGGGCGAAGCCGCCCAGAGTGTCGCCCTGGTAGCCAAAGTGCTTGACGTAGTTGCCCTGGGAGTCGAGTTTCTGGATGCGGAAATTAAAGGAGTCGGTGACGTACACATTGCCCACGCTGTCGACTTTGACGTGCGTGGGCCGGTTGAAATGGCCCGCTTCGGCGCCGGCGCTGCCGATGGTCCGAATGGTCTCGCCGCTGACTCGATCCAACACCACTACCGCCGATTTGGCGAAGTCGGCCACATACACGCGGTCCTGGTACACCGCCACATCCATTGGCCGCTCGAGCTGCCCGGCCGCGCCGTAAGCCCTCACGAATTGGTTGGCACTGTCGAACAGCAGAATCTGCTTGCGTCCCGCATCCGCTATGTATTTCAGGTCATCCTCCGTCACGCAGATGCCCATGGGGTCGTCAAGGGCCCCCTCGCGGTCGTCCTGGATGAAATCCAGCCGCTTGCCGGCCAGGTCGACGATCAGGATTTTTTTGAAGGTGCGATCGAGAACGTAGATCCTGCCGTTGGTCGAGGCGATGGCTTGCGGCCGGGCGATCTGTTTCAGCGACCGGCCCTGGCCGATCAGCCAGTCCTTCAAGCCGGAGAAGGGCTTGCCGCCGATGTCCTCCTCGGTGCTGATGGCTTGCAGGAACTGCAGTTTCGGGGATACCGGCAGAGCCGGGAAAAACGCGGGCGCCGTTCGCTCCGGGGTGCCGGCGCAGCCGGCCAACGCCGCGACGGCGCAGGCAACCAACAAGACTCTGTTCATGGTCCGGGTCCTTCCAAGGCTTCGTCGTTCGCGGCGAGCCGCGCGTTCGGCCGATCGCCCTGCTGCGCTTGCTTTGCCTTCTCCGGATCCGTCTTGCAGGCGAGCCGCAACTCCTCGGCCGTGGCATCACTGCCTTGGCGCGGCGTGGTGCGCAGGGTGACGGGCTCGGGCTGGCAGCGATCGTATTTGACGGGACTGTGGCAGCTGCCGGCGCAGCTGCCGCCGTTCTCGGTCTTTGCGAATTGGAGCGGCAGTGTCCGGTTGCCGAACCGGAATCCCTCGACGACCAGACGTTCCTGGGCGGATCCGTGCGCGGCGTGACAGGTGCCGCAGGTGCGACCCTTTTCACGGTTGACGTGCCGAAAATGCAGATTGAGGTTGCCGTTGCGAAAACGCGTGTCGCTCAGGGTCCGTGGCTCGGCGAATGCCGTGCTGACATGACAGCTGAAGCACAGCCTGTAGGCGTAGGCATCGTAGCGGGCGTATAAACTATCCGGGTAGGCCTCGCTCAACAGTCGCGGGCTGTCAGACGCATGCGGCAGATGACACTCGGTGCACTCACCCCTGGCGAAGGGCGGATGGAGCCGGGCCTGTTCGCTCTCGAACACCCGCTTGGTCGCCGGAAGGGGGTGGCCCTGGGGGTCGCTCACGGCGCTGTCGTGACAGGTGAAGCACTGTTCGGGTGCGTCTTGCTTCAACAGGCCGGCGAATGCCGACTGGTGCGGGTCATGGCAAGCGGTGCACTGGCCTTCGGCCACCGGACCGTGCACCACTTTGCCCTGGAACGCGTCCTCGTCATGGCAGTCTATGCACAATTCGGCAGACTTCTTCGGCGTTGGCTGGAAGGCGTGCCGGTTCACCTCGGTGGGCTTGTGGCAATCGGTGCAGCGGGTGCCGGTCTTGGCGGGCTTGTGCACATAGGCCTGGGTGCCAAACTCCTGATGGCATGATTCCATACAGGAGGCTTCGGTATCGATAGGTTCGAGCGGCGGTGCGGCGGCGGCATCGAGCCACATCAGCGAAAACGACAGCGCGGCGGCCATCCGTATGACTCGGGCGCGGGGCACGGGGTGGGCGTGGTGTCGATCAATCATGCGCGGTGTACTTCCCTGTCCCGCATCGCACTGCACGTTCTGGGTGTTGCGGATTGCCCCGACCTTGCGGATCGGTGATCCGGGGTACAGGATCCCCCAACCCGGCGCCGGGTTCAGTTAAATCGGTCCCAGTTTGAACAACAGGGGTCTGCGGTACGAGCGCGGGAGACTGGGGTCGGACCACCCGGGCCAGCGGCGCCCCCGACGGCGGCAGTCCCGCGAGCTACGCGATGATCCTGTCGATACCGACCCCGTAACAAGAGGAGGGGGTGAATCGCCCCCTCCACTCCTTCTCCCGCACGCGCGGAGCGCCTACTTGATATGGCAGGTCAGGCACATGCCGGAGGGGACACCGCCCTGCGCTGTAGTCTGTGCTTGCCTCAGCATGTGTGAAAGTGGCGCGATGTTGGTACTGTGAACATCATGGCAGGTCGAACACTGAACCTTGTTGCTGTCCAGCGTGGAGGCCACGGTCCGGCCGCCGATCCAGGTGGCGACGGACGGGTCGTTGAACTGCGTGCCAATCTCGCCGGCCGGGAATTGGATGGAAATGGGGTGGGTGCCGCGCAGGTCGAGGTTGGCGCCGTTCAAAAACCCGGGGACCTTGTAATCGGACTCGTAACCCGCCGCTGAATCGTCGAACCAGATCGTACCGCCGGCATACTTGTCGAACGTGTCGATGGCCACCGTGCCGTCGTGACAGCCCAGGCACAGCTTGGAGGTGCCGTCCGGCTGGGCCGACTGCACGCCGGTCAGGGTCGAACTGTGGGCATTGTCGTACATCGTGTAGGTGGCGCTGCTCAGGGCGTGGTTCCATAGCAGCCCGAACGCGTAGCGCTGCGTGGCCCTCAAATGATCGTGTGGCACATGGCAGGTGCGGCAGATTTCGTTGCGTGCATTCCACGCTTCACTGGTGGCAACTCCGGGCCCTGAATTGCCTTCCCGGCCCTTGATGCTATCGGTGAAGTCATGGGAGCTGCCGACGATGCCGGCCCCGGCGATCCCACTCAACCCCATCCCGAGGGCCAGTACCAGCACCCTTCCCAAGCCGCGCAGTCTATGTTGCATGTGCATATTCATTTCCCCCGGTTGCTTCTTTGACTTTCTCACGGATACTTGATACCGATTGTTCGTCGACCGCGCTATTCGGTTGACACCTGACCGTGATTGGGGGGCGGACCCGATGGGGCAAACCCGCACTCGGTACAGGGATACCCTTATTGCAAGGCTGAGGCCCCGTACCCGGGGCCAAGTCTCATTCTTGCTGGAAAATTTGCGGCGGGATGCGGTTGTTGGTGGCGTTGATGTTGTTTGTTCCTTGAAGTGTTCGTCCAGCTCGCTTCTCAAGTCGGCGATCGGAGGCCGTTCGAATTCGTTGATTACCGCACGCTGTTAAGTTTTTCTGGCCGGATCAGCGACATGAGCTTCAACAGCGCGCTTCGCCGAATGCGTGCGGGATGACTTTCGTGCGCCGACGTTATTCGCCAGACAAGCGTTCGGCACGGGCGAGAGCGCAACCAGTTTCGCCAGCCGTTCGTCGCCGGGCTCGGCAGCTGCTCCAGGTCATTCGACTCGGCATCACGCAACAAAAGGCCGCGCGCGGCACTCGCGCGAGTCAGAGGATTTCATGTAGTTCCAAACCGCTTCGGCCATTTGCGGACGCCGTGCGGAATTTCTCCGGGGCGTCGACGGTGGTCCGCTGTGCTACAAGGCGAACATTTCGCTGGTGATGGATTTGTACCAGCCGGCCGCGTGCTCCGCCTCCTTCAGGCGGATACGCTTGATCGCCGCGGGGTCGCTGGTGCCATTAGCCACCGCCACAATCCTGCCGTTGGTCAACTGGTACGCGCCCGCTTCCGAAACGGCGTACTTGGGGCTCACGAGGCTGTAGATAGCCGTGTTGTATGTCGCCGGCGGCAGCGTACCGCCGTTGAAACTAGCGGCGACCGCAGCCGCGCAGGTTTTCCCCTCGACGTTCGCGGCAAATCCGGTCTTGGGCAAGTCGCCGGCCACGCACGCGTCGCCAATGACATAGATGCGTTTCTGACGCGTGGATTCAAATGTGCGCTGATCCACCGGGCACCAGCCATCGCTATCGGTAAGACCGGCAACGCCTGCAATTTCGGCAGCATGTTGCGGGGGAATCAGATTGACCACCGCGCCTGGATGGGCGTCGCCATTTTTCGTGTAGAGGATGCGGCCGGCGACATCCACTCGTGAAACCTCGCCGGCGACGCCACCGATGCGCTCGATCATGCCCGGGTACAGATCGGCCCACGCCTTGCGGAACAACTCGAGCTTCGGCTCATCGTCGTTCGCATCGAGCAGCAGCACTTTGGATTTTGGTTTACTGAAGGAGAGGTAGTAAGCGATGAGGCTGGCTCTTTCCAGCGCGGCGGGCGGCGCGCGAAACGGCTTGCGCGGTACGGCGATGACGACGACGCCGCCATCGGCCATGTCCTGCAGTTGCTTTCGCAGAATTTCCGTCTGTTTACCCCCCATCCAGGCATGTGGAATCGTGGCGCTGGCCGCTTCCGAGTGGCCCTCGATGCGATCCCACAGAAACTGGATGCCGGTCGCAAACACCAAACGGTCATAGGGTAGCGTGCCCCCACTCTGCAACTGCACGGTGGACGAGGCGATATCCAAGGCCGTGACCCGATCGTGGACGACCGTACAGCCGGTATGTCGCTTGAGCGACTCATAGTCATACGTGATGAACTGCATGTCGTTGAGACCGGCAAGCACCGTATTGCTGAACGGGCAGGTGACGAATTGGGTCTTGGGTTCAACCAGAGTGATCGCCAGCCGCGGGGCGTAGCGGTACAGATAGTTGCAACAGACGGCCCCCGCAAATCCGCCGCCGACTACGACCACCCGACCCGTCGCGCTTCCGTAAAGCGGCGCGATCGATCCGAGGGTCGCCGCTACCGCGGTGACGCCTGTTGCGGCCAGCCGCCGCGCGAATTCACGCCGAGTGAGTTGCTTCACGGCACCTCCACCTCGCACGGCCGTTCGCTATAGCGGCGCAGAAAAATACGACGCTAGCAGTTGAATGTCTTCGTCGGTGAACGCCTGCGATATGCGTCCCATGATGGTTTGTTGTTCCTCACCTGAGCGAAAGTCCTTCATGCTCTGCTCGATGTCGACGCGGTCGAGTCCACGAATCTTCGGGATGCTGAGCGACCCCTTGCCGTCCGCGCCGTGGCACACGGTGCAGTTGTGCGCCAGGCTGGCGGCGCGTCCAACGCCCTCATCGGCGTGGCACAGCGACCCGAAGGCGAGGCCGCCACAGGACGCAACGATTGCCAGGACATTGCCAAATTTTCGGTCGCGCATCGGCACCGCCTTGTCATGGGTGGTCACCGACGTATTTTTACGCGCTTCGGTCGGGCGTTCAGAGTCAGCAGAAGGCGTAGGCGGCCTGCGTGGAACACCCCATATGGATATAGGTAGGACTACTCATACAGCGTACCCGTGTGTTGACCTGTTGCAGTATCAGGCCCGGAGAAGTGCGCACTGCCTTCGGCAAACAATCCGCCGGCAAACACCGGTATCGCATCCCAAAAGCGCGCATCAGGACGGCGATGTCGGCCTTTTCAGTACGAGCA
>CAYUMA010000565.1:0-26751 GCA_964445675.1 uncultured Pseudomonadales bacterium
GCGACGACGTCGGACGCCGCGAGCAGCGCGTAGAAATCGTCGGGGCGCCCCACCGTTGCCACCTCGGCAGAAGCCGGTTGGGGATCACGGTCGATCGCCTGGCAGTGCATGCCGAACGCGGCGGCGCGGCGCGCCATCGCGCGGCCGGTGCCGCCGAAGCCGACGATCCCCAGCGTCAATCCCGTCAGTTCGATTTCCAGCGCGCGCATCTCGGGCCGGTGATTCCACGCGTCGGGGCCGTGTTTGAGCGCTGTGGCGAGTTGGCGCGTCAGCATCAGCAACAAGCCGAACGCGTGATCGGCGAGATGTTCACCGACGAGGCCTTTTTCGCTCGTCAGCACGACGTCGCTCGTTGCGAATTCCGGATACAGGAATGCGTCGACACCGGACGCGATCGCGTGCACCCAACGTAGCCGCGGCGCCGCCTGGAACAACGCCGGCGGCACGAAACCCAGGATCACCTGTGCGTCTTCGGCGTGCTCGTGTGCGTGGCGCGGCGACGTGACGACGACCTCGGCGCCGGGACCGGCCGCGTTGCGTATCCGCGTAAGGTCGGACTCCGACACGTCGGGCAGTGTGAGCCCCGGGATGATCAGAATTTTCATGTCGGCGTGCGCGCTATCGAGCGCTACCCAAACGAAATCGACACGGTGCCGAACACGCCGAAGTCGGCTTCCCATTGGCTCGGGCCTTTGACGCTCTGGCGTGTGAAGGAGCCGGTGATCACGCGTTGACCGCCGCGGATGCCGCGGCCGAACTTCGCAAGCTCGCGCGCGAGTGCCGCGATCGAGACGAAATGGTCGTCGATGTGGCCGCGCGCATCGACGCGCTCGACTTCCATGCCATCGCGCCGCAGCACGACGGAGAGCGATTCGAAGTCGAAATCGTTGTCGCGAAAACGCAGGGGCTCACCGACGACGATGCCCCAGTGCGACAGATTGTCGGCCACCCGGCACGCCCCATCGGTTGCGCCGACGATGCGCGTTTCGTTGACTTCGAATGCCGGTGCGACGCCGCCTATCGCGGCGCGCGCCATGGCGGGAGTCACCGTGAGGCCGGACAGGTCCCGATCCATGATGAAGCACAGTTCGTTCTCGACGCCGCAGCGTCTGATCACGGAGTACTTCAGCTCGTCACCCGACTTGATGATGCGATTGTGCAGGATGTGGCCGAACGGTCGCACACCTTTGCCGAACGCGTCGCGCGAACTGCCGGACGTCAGCCCGACCTTCCAACCGCCTAACGACTCCCCTCGGCTGCACCAGCGATCGAGGATGTCGAGCTGCATCGCTTCGGCTTCTTCGATCGTCAACTGACCCTGCAACTTCGCGACGTCCATCGGAACGCCGGTCGCGCCTTTCCAGAAGTAGTCGACCAGCGCTTCGTGATTGATATGCATGATGGGTTCGTCTCAGTCCGCGTACTTTTCGAGCGTCGCGCGCCACGACAGCGCGTCCTCGAGGCTCGAGATCGTCGTTGCCATGCCGGCCATCGGAGTCACGGGAACCAGCACACGACTGACGCCGATCGCAGCGAGGCGGGGAATCTCGTCGAGCGTCGCCGGCATGCTGGTCGTGATTTCGAGTCGGCGCGGATCGCGGTCGTGCGCCTCCGCACTGCGCCGCGCCAAGTCGATCAGTTCGGCGGAGGCGCCGCGCGCCGGGAAGAAACCGTCACCGAGGCGTCCGGCGCGGCGGGCGGCGGCCTGCGAGTGGCCGCCGACGATGATCGGCACGCTGCCGTTGACCGGTTGTGGCCTGCAATACGCGCCGTCGAAGTTGACGTATTCGCCGTGAAACGTCGGTTTGGTCTGACCCCACAACGCGCGCATCGCCACGACATACTCGTCGGTGCGCGCGCCGCGATCATCGAACGATGCGCCGAGCGCGTCGAACTCTTCTTTCAACCAGCCGACGCCGATCCCGAGCAGCACGCGACCGCCCGACAGATGATCGAGCGACGCGACCTGCTTCGCGATCACGACGGGGTTGTGTTGCGGCAGGATCAGGATCCCGGTCGCGAGTTTGATGCGCGACGTCGCGGCGGCGACGTAGGCCATCCAAATCAGCGGATCGGGCAGCGGAAAATCATCGACGCCGCCGGCCATCTTGCCGTCGTTGGAATACGGATACGCGGAGCGGTAGCCCGCCGGCACGACGGTGTGTTCGACCGTCCACGCCGATTCGAAGCCGGCCGCCTCGGCCGCCTGCATCAATTCGATTGCTCGACGCGGGTCGACATAACGACCGGTATTGCAGTAGCGCAGTCCGAACTTCAAGGGCCCTCCCGACAACTCTGTAGCGCGCCGGACGGAGGATACACCGAGCAGCCGTAGGTGGCGTCCCGGCACCCGAACAAGTTAAAAGGTAGTCGGACAAATCGCAGGGGACCCATCGTGCGCAATGGATTTCGGATCATCGATACCGACTGTCATCAGATGGAGCCGCCGTCGATCTGGGCCGATTACATCGATCCTGAGTTCGCCGATCGCGCGCCGCGTGTCGGTGATCTTGCACACGGCCGCAAGGGCATGGTCGTCGAGGGCGCCGCGCTGACGCGCCAGACCGGCTCGTACCCGATGGATTCGGACGAATTCATCGCGGCGACGGTGCGCGCGATGAAGCGCTTCGAGCGCTCGCGCAGCACCGGGTTTTCGCCGCAGAGCCGGCTTGGCGACATGGACGAGCAGGGCGTCGACGCGCAGGTGATCTATCCGACGGTCGGCGGGCAACTGCTCGGCAAGCCGTTCGACGACGTCGAGTTGCTGGCGGCGTGTTGTCGTGCATACAACGACTGGAGCCTGGAATACTGCAGCGCAGCCCCCCAACGACTGCGTATGGCCGCGATGCTGCCGGTGCAAGCGGTCGATCTCGCGATCGAGGAGGCGCGCCGGGTCACCGCGCTCGGTGCCGCGGCGTTCTACGTGCGGCCGAACCCGGTTGCGGGCCGCAACATGCACCATCCGGATTATGACCCACTCTGGCGCGAGATCGCGCGCCTTAAGAGACCCGTCTGCATCCACGACTCCGGGTCGCCATACCTGCCGTCGTTCGGGGAGCGGATGGAGACGCATACGTCCGGGCACATCATCGCGCACCCGTTCGAGGCGATGGTCGCGATGATGAGCCTGATCTGGTACGGCGTGATCGAACGCAATCCGGATTTGCGCATCGTCCATGTCGAAGCCGACGCCGGCTGGTTGCCGTACTGGTTGCAGCGGATGGAGCAGCACTTTGAATTTTCCGGCAACGCCGAACACCCGGACCTGAAGCGGCGGCCGACCGAATATTTCAAATCGAACTTCCTCGTCGCGTGCCGTGGGGACGAGGCGACGCTGCCGAGCGTCGTCGAACTCGTCGGCGACGACTACCTGACCTTCAACACCGATTACCCGCATCCGGACGGCACGTGGCCTTCCGGCATCGAACGCCTCGAACAGCAGCCGATTTCGCAAGCCAGTATCCGCAAGATCTTCTGGGACAACGCGGCGCAGGTGTTCGGCGTTAACTAGGGGGATGCTCCCACAAACGCGGGCAGTTCAGCCCAACACCACCCTTACTGGTAGCATCGCGCCATTTCGTTGGGGCGGTGCCAGGGGATGCCGATTCATGCGGTAGCGGCGATTGTCATCGCGAGCGTCGCGGCGATTCCGAGCAACGTGTTGCCGGTCATGGTGGGTCTGCTGTCGGACTTTCGCTCGCTCGACGAAGCAACGCTTGGCTTGTTGATCGCGTCCGGAACTTCTGCGGGTCTCGTCGCATCGTTGTCGGCGCCGCACTGGATCGGTCGCGTCAATCTGCGTTATGTCATTGGCGCTGCCCTGGTGGTCGAGGGACTGGGCCTGCTCGGGTTGCGCTTTGGTCCCGGGATCGCATCGTTGTTCGTCGCACAGATGCTCGCGGGCGGCGCCGCGATCGTCGTCGCCAGCGGCTGCTTGACGGTCATCGCACGCCTGCCGAATCCGACGCGCGCGTACGGCATCAAGATCACGGTCGACGTGATATTCGCGGGTGCGTTTCTCGCGCTGCTTCCCACTTCGGATTGGGGGCTGGCCGGTTTCGTCGGCGTGCTGGCGGCGGCCAGCTTCGCAGCGGCGTCGTTGGCCGCCCGACTGCCCCCGTCCGCGCCGATCGCACAGCACACCGACGGTGCGCCGACGCGCGCGCGTGACGCGCACTGGTCGGCGTGGCTCTTGCTGCTGATGATCGTCGTGTTTTACATCGGCGCGATCGGGGTGTGGGCTTTTCTCGAACGCTTCGCGGTACACGCGGGCGTCGATCGCGACACGGTGAGCACTGCGATCGCCGCGGGCCTCATCGTCGGCGTGATCGGCTCTCTCGGAGCGGCGGTGTTCGCCGGTCGTACGGTGCGTATCTGGCCGCAGACGCTGAGCGCGATCGTGCTCGTCGGTTCAATCGCGATGCTGATCCGCATCGACAGCGCGCTGCAGTTCTACGTTGCGGTCTTCGTGTTGAACTGCAGCTGGAACTTCTTCATGCCGTTCGTGATCGGACTCGTCGCTGCGCGCGATGACACGGGGCGCTTACCGTCACTCGTGCCGGGCACGGTGATGATCGGCGGCATCCTGGGCCCGGTGTTGGCAGGGGCCGTCATCCGCTCACACGGTCACACGGTCGCGATGATCGTGTTGACAACGATCGTCGCGTTGTCGATTGCAGGCTACGTCGCGATCGCGCGGCCGTTGCGGACGAACTCGTCGATGGCAGCCGCGACGCCGTCCGGTTCATGAATCGCAACGTCGTGGCCGGCGCGCGAAAACACGTGTAATGCCGCATTCTTCAGCCGCTTGAAGTCCTCGAGATTCGCCGCGAGCAGCGTGTCGGCGGAGCCCGCGATGACGAGCGTCGGTAGCCGGATCTCGCCCAAGCGTGCGCCGACGTTCAGGTCGCGCATCGCCAGCGCGCCGCCGTCATAGTGGCCGTCGGATACGCCGAAGATGTGGTCGATGCGGCTGTTGAACCACGCGTCGGTCTCGACGTCCGGCCGCACGCATCCCGCCCGGTACTGGGCCAGCAACGTCGCGCGATCGCGTTTGCGGCGCAGCGCGGCACGTTCGTCGTGCAGCCGGGGGTCGCTGTTGGGGAAACCATCGGCGGGCACCGACGCCATCAGGATCAGTCGCTCGAGCCGCAGCGGATATTGCAGTGCGAGCACGTAGCCGACGCCGCCGCCCATGCTGTGGCCCGCATACGTGAAACGGTCGATGCCGACGTGATCGACGACGCCAATCACGTCGGATGCGTACTGCTCGAGGGTGTAACCCGACGCGGTGTGCTCGCTCTCACCGGTGCCGCGACATTCCATCATGATCACCCGATGCTCGCGCGCGAGCCGCTCGGCGACCGGCAGCCAGTTCACGCGCGACGCTGTGTAACCGTGATGCAGCAGGATCGGTGCGCCACCTGTCGCCGGACCCCTTACGTCGTACCACAGGCGCGCGCCATTCACGTTTGCAAATGCCATCGAGATCCTCCCGGATGTGTTTCCGCGTGTCGCGCGATCTTATACTCGCCGCACTTTTGTCTGCGACCGAGTCGTCTCCCGATGCTGATCCGATTCGGCCTCCACCTCGACACAACACAGCCGCGGCGGCAGCTGACCGCGCTCGGCGACGTCACGCTGGGACCGCTGGGGCTGCTCGACGTGCTCGAAACTCAGCTCGGCCTGGCACCGGTCGTCGCGACGGCGGCCGATCGGCTGATGGAGTATCGCGCGTGTCTTGCGCAGGCCGATGCTCCGGCGCGCTTCTATCACGCGTCGTTCGGTGTCGATCCGATCAACGTCAGCCGCACGCTGCTCGATTGGCGCGCGACGCTGCACGAATACGGTTGGGACGGATCCTTTGTCGCGACCGCGCCGCCGCGGTTGCGCGATCTCGCGGACGTCGAAGCGCTGGCGCACGCGCGGGTGCCGCTCGACCGCGGGCAACGGGTGCAACGTGCGACCGCGGCGCTCGCCGACCGGCGCACGCAGATCGACGCGATCGTGCTGCTCGACGAGGTCGACGAGTTGCCGCCGGTCTGGGTCGCGCTGCTCGACAGAATCGGCTTCAGTGTCGATCCAGGCGTGACGCCGGTGCCACTTGCACCCGATGGCTGCGACTTGCGGATGGTGCAGCAGACGCTCGCGCGACTGGTCGGGGCCGATGCCGGGACGTCGTCGAGAAAAATACCTCTGCGCGGCGACGGCACGTTCGTCGTGTTACGCGGTGCCTCGCGCGACATCACCGCACAAGCCGTCGCCGAATGCGTGATCGCGAGCGACACCGACGACGCACTCATGATCGCGGAACGCGACGGCATCATTCTCGATAACGCGTGCGAGCGCGCCGGCTTGCCGCGCGCAGGCTTCCAGCACTACTCGCGCTTTCGCGCGGTTGGGCAGGTGTTGAAGCTCGGCTTGTCGCTGATCTGGCGCCCGGTCAGTGCGCAACTGCTGCTGCAGTTCCTGATCCACCCGGTGGGACCGCTGCGGCGCAACGTCCGCAGCGCACTCGCGGATGCGGTCGCGGAGCAACCGGGCATCGGCGGGCGCAAGTGGCTCGAGGCGCGCAGCGGCATCGAGGCGCGCATGCGCGAGACCGGCGCCGAACCCAGCGCGATCGCCGCGGTGAACTCGTCGATCGATTTGTGGCTCGGCGGCGAGCGCTTCGATGCGGCGCTGGGCGCGCCGATCGCCGCACTCGCGCAACGCGCGCAGCTGTGTTCGACGTATTTGGCGATGCGCACGAATACGCTCGATGATGACGCCGAACGCGGCTTGTATGCGCATGCGCTGGCGCAGTCCGAAGCGCTGCTGCGCGCGTTGCGGTCACTCAACACGCAAGGGCAGACGCGCGTCAATCGGATCGACCTCGATCGATTGATCGACGAAGTTTCGAGCGTCGCGCCAGACCCCAACACATTTGCGCAGGCGCACCACGTCCGCGCGACGACCGATCCCGCGACCGTCACGCAGCCGTGGCGGCGTGTGTACTGGTGGGACCTGACCGCACCGGCGCGCGATGCCGGCTACCCGTGGTCGCCGAGGGAACTCGAGTGGCTGCGCGCGAGCGGCATCGCGTTCCCCGACATCGCACAGACACTGCGCATTCGCACGCGCCATTGGTTGCGGCCGATTCTCAATGCGCGCGAACACCTGACGCTGGCGGTGCACGATTCGGAGCACGGCCATCACCCGCTGTGGACGCACATCGGCAACAGTTTCGACGGCTTCACGACCGTGCGCGTCGACGACGCGCTGCTCGGTGCGCTGCCGCTACCGGCTATCGGAATCGCCGTGCGCGCGCTGCCGCTCGACGCATTGCCGGCGCCGCAGCGCTGGTGGCAGCTGCCGCGCGACGTCGCGTTGCCGCGCCGTCCCCTCGAATCGTATTCGAGCTTGTCGAAGCTGTTCGCGTGGCCGCACGGTTACGTGTTGCGGTACTGCGCGCAACTGCGCCCCGGGCGCGCGCAGGACCTCTCGGATGGCAACCGACTGAGCGGCAACCTCGCGCACCGGTTGATCGAGCGGTTTTTCGAGACCAATCCGTTGTGGGCGATGTTTGATGCGCGCGCGGTGCAGGACTGGTTCGCCGCCGAGCTGCCGCAACTGATCGAGACCGAAGGCGCGGTGCTGCTGGAACCGGGTCGCGGCGTCGACAAACAGCGCGTGACGGCGTCGCTGCGGCGCGCGCTCGTCGCGCTGCTCGACCACCTGCGCGATGCCGGCATTACGACCGTGCAGGCCGAGTTGCACGCGGAGGCGCCGTTCAAATCCGGCCGCCTCGGCGGCGACATCGATCTGTTGCTGACGGATCGCACGGGGCGCGAGATCGTGCTCGACGTCAAATGGGGCAGCGAGGCGTTTCGCGCGGAGGATCTGCGCGCAAATCGTCACATGCAGCTTGCGCTGTACGCGTATCTGCGCCGTGCGCGCCAGAGTTGGCCGCGACAGGCCTACTTCATCGTCGAATCGGGACGGATCCTCGCGCAGGAAGCGAGCGAATTTTCTGATGCTGTCCTGTTTCCGCCGGCGAACGGCGAATCGATCGACGATTTGTGGCGTCGGATCGGTGTCACGTATGACTGGCGGCGGCGCCAGCTCGACGCGGGAAGCATCGAGGTCAATGTCGCGAACACGGCGCCGAGTGATGCATCGATGCCGCCCGCCGACGCGCTGGCCGCAGTGGAGGACCCCGATCGCTGGGACGACTTCATCAATCTCACCGGCTGGGCGGACTACGAATGAGCACACCCGAAGCCGCCGATCCGGTCGTCGTGCGTCCGCCGCGCTGGTACCGGTACGCGTGGTTCCTCGGCCGTGCCCCGGCGCTGACGGAACGACAGTGGCGCATGCTCGGTCTCGTCGCGGCCGTGTCGTTCTTCGAAACGTACGATCTGTACCTGCTTTCGCTGAATCTCAAACAGATTCAGGCGGGTCTCGGCATCGAGGAAAGCTCGCTCGGCACGATGTTGTCGTTCGTCCGCAGCGGCGCATTGCTGGCGCTCTTCGTCGTGCCGTTCGCCGACCGGTTTGGCCGCCGCCGCGTGCTGCTCGCGACAATCGTGGCTTATACGGTCATGACCACGTTGACCGCGTTGGCGCCGAACGTCGAAACGTTCGTGGCGCTGCAGTTCCTCGCACGGACGTTCGCCGTCGCGGAGGCGCTGCTCGCAACCGTCGTCATCGTCGAAGAGTTCGCGCCGGAGAATCGCGCGTGGGGAATCGGCGCCGCGGCGGCGCTGCAGGCGTGTGGCGCGGGATTCGCCGCCATCATGTTCGGCTTCGTCGACGTGTTGCCGTACGGGTGGCGCGCGCTGTACGCCGTCGGCGTCATTCCGTTGCTGTTCATCGCGTACTGGCGGCGGTCGCTGCCGGAAACCGCCAAATTCACGAGTCTCGACAGCGCGCGCGCGCAGCTGGACGCGCCGGTGCCGCTGTTCTCCAACGTGTGGCGGGCCGCGCGTGAACACCCGCGCACGTTTGTCGTGCTCGCAGGCACGTTCTTCTGCATCAGCATGGCCGGCTCTACCGGGGCGTTTGCACCGAAATACCTGCAGGACGTGCACGGCTGGTCGCCCTCGCAGGTAGCGACGCTGACGTTGCTGGGCGGCGGGCTCGCGGTCATCGGCAATCCGCTGTCGGGCTGGCTCAGCGATCGCTTCGGGCGGCGGCCGATCGGCGTCGTATTCGGCGTCGGTTACGCCGTCGGGTTGCTCGCGTTTTACGCAGTCACCGGTTGGTTCATCCCCGTGTTGTGGATCGTCTACGTGTTCTTTTCGATGGGGATCGACGTGACGCTGACGACGTACCGCGCCGAGTTGTTTCCAACGTCGATGCGTTCGTCGGCGAGCGGGGCGACGCAGTTCGTCGCAGTCCTCGGCGGCATCGTCGGGCTATTGCTCGTATCGGCGCTGTATTCCTTCGCCGGCAGCACGTGGAACGCGATCCTGATTGTTGCGTCGGTGACGCTGGTCGTGCCGCCGTTGATCTGGGTGTTTTTTCCGGAGACCGCGCGCCGTTCGCTCGACGACATCGCGCCGGAAACCCCCATCAAGGCGCCGTCGGAATCATGACGGGCGCGGACTTCTCGCACGTGACGTTCATCTCCGCAGGAGCCGGCAGCGGCAAGACGTATCGCCTGACGGAAGAACTCGAACGCGCATTGATCGAAGGCGTGCCGCCGGAGCGCGTGATCGCGACGACGTTCACCGTCAAAGCAGCCGGCGAACTGAAGGACCGGGTCCGCGAACGTTTGATCGGCAGCGGCCACACGCAGCTCGCCGAGCAGATGTCGCAGGCGTTGGTTGGGACCGTGCACAGCGTGTGCGAGCGGCTGCTGAAACGCTTCGCGTTCGAACTGGGCCTGTCGACCGAGCTCAACGTGCTCGGCATCGAGGATCAAAGGCTGTTCCATCAGGCGCTCGATGAAGTCGTCGCGCTCGACGACGTGCACACGATGAACGCGCTGCAGACTCGATTATCGGCGCCGAAAAAAGAGTGGCAGTCCGACGTCAAGCTCGTTGCCGACCGCGCGCGCGACAACAATATTGACGCGGGGGCGCTGGTCGCGATGGGCGCGCAGAGCGCCGATGAGTTGCTCGCGTTCTTTCCGCCGCCCGTCGTCGCCGATCATCGCAGCGTTCTGATGCGTGCGATCGATGACGCGCGCGCGTCGATCGATACCGAGTACGACACGACCAAAGGCACGCGCGAGTACCTCGACAAGCTCGACGAGGCACACCGGTCGCTGCCGCAGAGCGACTGCGCGTGGTCGGTATGGTTGCGGCTCAGCAACGCCGTTGCGACGAAAAAGAGCGAGAGCCACGCCGCGATCGTGCGCGCCGCCGCGCAGCGCTACGAAGTCCATCCGGGCTTTCACGCCGACATCCGCGAATACATCGAACGCGTGTATGTGATCGCGGCGGCGGCGCTCGGCCGCTTTCAGACGCTGAAGACGCAACGTGGGCTGATTGATTTCACCGACATGGAGCAGCTCACGCTACGCGCGCTCGACAACGCCGAAGTCGTCGCGCGTCTCGCCGACGAACTCCAGTTGCTGCTCGTCGACGAGTTCCAGGATACGAACCCGATGCAACTGGCGCTCTTCATGAAGCTCGCGCGCATTGCGACGCGCGTTGTATTCGTCGGCGACGTGAAGCAGGCGATCTACGCATTTCGCGGATCCGATCCTGAACTCGTGTCCGCGGCGCTCGCGAGCCTCGCCGCTGCCGGCGCGGATACGGATTACCTGACGTCGTCGTGGCGCGCGCAGCGGCCGCTGCTCGGTTACCTCAATGCGATATTCGCCCGCGCATTTGCAACGGATGGGATCGCCGCAGGCGAAGTCGAGTTGACCGCGCAACGTACCGAGGTGCTCGACGGCCCGGCCGTGATTCAGTGGCGCGCGGCGGGCAATCAGAACGCGCAGTACGAAGCGCTCGCGCGCGGCATTGCAAAACGGCTGGCGGACGGAGACGCCGTCGTCGATCCGGATTCGAAGGCGCAGCGCGCGGTCCGTTTCGGCGATATCGCGGTACTGGCGCGTACGCTCGACCACGTCAAAGCGATTGCGCGCGCGCTGCAGACGGCGCGCGTGCCGATGAAAATGTCGCTCGACGGTTTGAGCGCGGTGCCCGAAGTGCGGCTCGCGAATGCGTGCTTGCGGCGTCTCACCGATCCGTCCGATACGCTCGCGACGGCCGAGATCGTTGCGTTCGCGGGAGGCAGCGCCCACGAGGGCGCCGCGGGCAGTGCACCGGAGGTCTGGCTCGCGGATCGGTTGCGGTATCTCGCCAGCGAGGCGCGGTCGAACGAGTGGCTCGAAACGACGCACCCCATCGTAAAACGGTTGGCGGAGTTGCGCGCCGACGTTGCGTACCAGTCGCCGGTCGAAACGGTCGCGCGGGTGTTGAATGACGTCGGCATCCGCGAGGTGACGGCGGGCTGGGGACCCGACGCGATCAAAGCGGCGCAGCGCCAGCGCAATCTGGATGCGTTTCTCAATCTTGCGGTCGAGTACGAGGCGTATTGCGCATCTCAGCACGAAGCCGCGACGTTGACCGGATTCCTGTTCTGGGCGAAGGACCCGCATTCGCCGGAGCTCGATCTGCAGCCGACCGTCACGACGGGCGACGCGGTGCACGTGCTGACGTACCACAAAGCGAAAGGACTCGAGTGGCCCGTGGTGATCTGCTCGGATTTCGACTGGGCGCGCACGAGCGCGGTCTGGGGTGTGCGCGTGAACCTGACAGCGCCATTTCTGATCGACGCGCCGCTCGAGCACCGCGCGGTGCGCTTCTGGCCGCGGATCTTCGCGGAACGCAGGAACATTCGAATACTCGATGAGATCAATGCATCCGCCGCCGCGCTCGACTGCGAGCGCAGCGATGCCGCGGAGCACCGGCGCCTCGCGTATGTCGGCATGACGCGCGCGCGCGACACGCTGATCGTCGCGTTGCCGGCGAAACCGTTGAAAGAGGACGCGTGGCTCAACACGTTCGCCAGCGAAGAGCTGTTGCCAACGGGCGATGCGATGCGGCTGCCGGACGGCGACATTGTCACGAGCGGTTATGCGGAACTGTCGAACGACGGCGCGGCGCCGGCGCCGCTGCCCTATGCGCCGCGCTGGTTCCCGCAACGGGCGCGGCTGATTGCGCCCCTGCGCGAGATTTTCAATCCATCGCGCGCGGCCGCGCAGGACGGCGCGACGACTACCGAAGTCGTCGAGCTCGGCGACCGCATCACCGTGCGTGGCGACGACATGGCGACAATCGGCAACGCCTTGCACCGCGTCATCGCGATGGAACTGGTCAACCCCGATCGTGCCGATGCGTTGTTCAACGCCAGCGCGATCCTGCAAGGCTTCGGCGTCGATGCGTTCGTCGACGCGGCCGACGCGTTGCGCTGCGCGCGGCGATTCAGAGAGTTTGTGACTGCGCGCTTCGAACCCAGACGCATCCTCGCGGAGGTCCCAGCGGCTGCCTGGAACGACGCCGGGCAACTGACACGCGGCTGGATCGACGTACTCGTCGAGACGGCCGCCGGCTGGGTTGTCATCGACCACAAATCCTCGCCGCGACCGCGCAGCGAATGGCGCGCGGAGGCGTTGGCGCATTCGGGCCAGCTCGCGAGCTATCGCTCGATGATCGCCGCTGCGGGCGAAGTGTTCGCGCCGTCGACGTGGATCCATTTTCCGGTCACCGGCGGGATGGTTCGCGTCTCACTTGCAGACGGCGGGTCCGAGGCATCAGGCTATGTCGCGCGCCCGCTCGTGAACCCAGTCGCGGCCGCCACCACCGAAGAGGACTCCCCATGACGATTTCGATCGACCAGATTTCCGTTGCACCGTTCAAGGCGGGCTTGATGAGCCTCGATGCGATTCTCGATAAGGCGAAGAGTTGGATCGAGACGAAGAAAATCGACCCCAACGCGCTGCTGCAGGCGCGTCTGGCGCCTGACATGTTCAACCTGGCGCGTCAGGTACAAGCGGTGACCGACCAGGCGCGCAACACGGCGCGACTTGCGGGCATGGAGCCGCCGAAGTACGAAAACACCGAGGCGACGTTCGACGAACTCAAGGCGCGCATCGCAAAAACCATCGCGTTTCTCGACACCGTGACACCCGACAAGACGAACGGCGCGGAAGACAAAACCATCGATGTGCCGTTCGGGCCGCAGACGCTGCAGATGAAAGGCATCGACTATGTGCAGCGTTTGCTCGCGCCGAACTATTTCTTTCACCTGAGCGCCGCGTACATGATCCTGCGCCATAACGGGCTCGAGATCGGCAAACGCGACTTTCTGGGCCGACGGTAATGGGACGTCTGCAGGACAAAGTTGCGGTGATCACCGGCGGCGCCAGCGGCATGGGCCGGGCGACGGTGCTGCGTTTTCTCGCCGAAGGCGCGAAGGTCGTCATCGCCGACTACAACGCGGCGACCGGTGCGGACACGCTGGCTGAAGCTGAGCGTGCGGGTCACGCGGATCGCACGCGGTTCATCCGCACCGACGTGGCACACGAAGCCGACATCGAAGCAATGATCCGCTGCGCGACCGACACGTTCGGCGGGCTCGACATCGTCTTCAACAATGCCGGCGTTGGCGGTGCGATCGGGCCGTTGACCGAAACGACCGTCGCCGACTGGGATTACACATTCGACGTATTGGCGAAGGGCGTCTTCCTCGGCATCAAACACGCCGCGCGCGTGATGCGCGCGCAAGGCCGCGGCGGTTCGATCATCAACACGGCGTCGATCGCGGGCTTGAGCGGTGACGGCGGACCGCTCGTGTATTCGGCGGCGAAAGCGGCGGTGATCAGTCTCAGTCAGTCGGCGGCGGTCGAACTCGCCGGCGACCGGATCCGCGTCAACGCGATCTGCCCGGGCTTCATCGTCACGCCGCTGGCGCAAGGCGCGAATCGCGAAGGCACCGAAGTCGCGTTTGCAAAATCGCAACCGTGGCCGGACTACGGACGTGGTGAACATATCGCGGGCGCTGCGCTGTTTCTCGCGAGCGACGATTCCGAGTTCGTGACGGGCGAAGCGCTGATCGTCGACGGCGGCTTGACGGCGGCGGGGCCGGAGTTGTCGAAGAAATTTGCACGCACGTCGGCGCGCACGTCGAAATTCTCCGGTGTCACGAAGGGCAGCACCGGCGAACCACCGGCACTGCGGCGTCTGTAGACGACTGAAGGTCAACATGGAATTCAAGGACTACTACACCATCATGGGCGTTGCGCGCGACGCGACGCAGGATGAGATCAAGCGCGCGTACCGCAAGCTCGCGCGCAAATATCACCCCGACGTCAGCAAAGAAAAGAATGCCGAAGCGCGCTTCAAGGAAGTGGGCGAGGCGTACGAGGTGCTGAAAGATACGGAGAAACGCGCGGCCTACGATCAACTTGGCCCGAACTACAAGGCGGGACAGGACTTCCGTCCGCCGCCGGATTGGAATACCGGATTCGAGTTCAAGGGCGGCGGTTTCACCGGCGGTGATTCGGCCGACTACAGCGATTTTTTCGAGTCGCTGTTTGGTCGTGGCGGTTTTCGAACGGGCGGTGGCCGCGCGGGCGCGAACGAATTTCATGCGCAAGGACAGGATCGCCACGCGCGCGTGCTGATCGAGCTCGAAGATGCCTATAAGGGCGCGACGCGCACGATCACGCTGCGCGTCCCTGACGTCGATGCGCAGGGGCGCGTGCTCACGCGCGAACACACCCTGAACGTGACGATTCCAAAAGGGATTCGCGCGGGACAACATCTGCGGCTCGGCGGACAGGGCGCGCCGGGCATGGGCCAGGGCAAGGCGGGCGATCTGTATCTCGAAGTCGAGTTCTCGCCGCACGCGCGATATCGCGTCGAGGAAGCCGATGTCTATCTGGACGTTCCAATCACGCCGTGGGAGGCCGCGCTCGGCGCCACGATCAAAGTGCCAACACCGTCGGGCACCGTCGAAATGAAAGTGCCGGCCGGATCCAGTGCGGGAAGCAAGTTGCGCCTGAAAGGACGCGGTCTTCCGGGAACCACCGCGGGCGATTTTTTCGTCGTGCTGCAGATCGTCGTGCCGCCGGCCGATAGCGCGGCCGCGAAGGAGCTGTATGCAAAAATGGCGGAGCAGTTCAAAGCGTTCGACGCGCGCCGTAAGTTGGGGGTGTGATGGCAAACAACGAGACATTGCCGGAATTGATCGGCGTGATTCTGGAAGAGCAGACGCAGCTGACGCTGGCCGAGATCAGCCGTGGTTGCGCCGTGCACGCCGAGTGCATCATCGAGCTTGTGGAGGAGGGTGTGCTCGCGCCGATCGGGGAAGACCCGCGGGCGTGGCGTTTCACTGGAGTTCACCTGCGTCGCGCGAGCATTGCGCTGCGGCTGCAACGCGATCTGGGCGTAAACCTCGCCGGCGTCGCGCTTGCACTGGATCTGCTCGATGAACTGAACGTGGCGCGGGCGCGGCTTAATTCGATTGTTGGGGATTGACAGGAAGGGGTCAGAACGTCTTACGCGCAGCGTCCAGGTCGATGAAGGCGCGGTTGGTAGAGAATCCCGCAGCCAACAGCGATTGCCCTTCTCTAATTTCTCCAGTCGTCACCGGGCATTATCCGGCGGATGAATTCGTCGAATAGCGGAACGGTGAACGCGGTATCTCCATGGTTGGGACTCCAAATCATCCCCTTGCCGATCAGTTGACTTCGGGTTGGTCCCAAGGAGGTCACCTTGCGACCGAGTTGGTCAGCAATATCGCCTGAGCGATGCGGTCCCGGCCCCAGTTCAGCCATCGCGCGCAAGTATCTCTTCTCCTGCGGAGTCAACCGATCGAATCGCACCCTGAAGAAGCTCTCGTCCAGTGCGGCAATGGCGGCCTCGGATGCGATGTCCACGTCGTGGAGACTGATGGGTGATTTGGTTGCCGTGTCCCAAGCATGCTTGCCCCATTCCTGAAGAAAATACGGATATCCATGTGTCTGTTGCACGATGCGTTGCAAAGCATCTTCATTGATCTCAACACCGTGCTCGTGAGCAGGCTTCGCGATCGCAACACGCGCATCGTTGTCCGGCAGGGCCCCAATCTCTGGAACGTCGAATAGGCGTTCGGCATAGGACTTCGCCCGACCCATGCGACCTCGTAGCTGCGGCAAGCCAGCACCCACCATCACGACTGGAAGCCGACGTTGCGCGGCTCGGTGTAGCGCGGTGATGAGTGCTGCGAGCTGATCTTCCTCCACGTATTGCAGTTCATCGACGAAGAGAACAAGGGCCGTGCCCGCCTCTTTGGCTGCCGCGCCGACTACTTCGAGTAACGCCTGGAGGTCATGTTCCAGGTCGCCGTTGTCGGCGAGCCCAGGCTCGGGTTCGAAGTCGAACCCTACCTCGATGTCTTGATACTTGAACTTCAGACCCTTCGCGAATCCGGCCAGCGCTCGCAGAGCTCGCTGAGCCAGGGCCTTCGCCTGCGCGTTTCGAGACAGGCGCAGCAGTGCTTGCCGCAACTGCGGCGCAAGCAGGGCCGGCAAGGAACGGGTCTCTGGCGCCTCGACCCGGACCGTCTGGATGCCCGCGGCCTCGGCATCATCACGCATGCGATCGAGCAGGACCGTCTTTCCGACGCCTCTGAGCCCGACCATCAAAATGCTCTTGGTCGGGTAACCCAGCCGTACCCGCTCAAGCGCGACGCGGACCGTTTCGCGCAGTTCGTCGCGGCCAGCCAGTTCAGGCGGCGGTGTGCCCGCTCCTGGCGCAAAAGGGTTTCTGACGGGATCCATGGGCACCAATCATAGGGTAATTAGCTAAATTACACATCTGTTAAAAGATAGCTAATTTAAGTCAAAATGGCCCGGTCGCTGAGCCTTGGCCGGCAGTGGAATCATGAAAAAAGAACGCGATTGGTACCCATCGCGTCGCCGTCTGACCTCGTTCTTCCCGGCGGGACATCCACCTATCTATTACCGCGAGTCGCGACAACCGCGCAGCCCTTGTCGCACCGACCTCACTGGTAGCACAGGAACCCCTGGCTGAACGCAACGGCACCATCCTGCGTACGCACGCCGAAAAACAGCGTCCCGTCTTCGTCGGCATTCACCTCGAGCGTCAGCGTCGACGGCATCAGCACCATTGCGCTGAAGCGACCGCCGAGGCGGCGCACGCGGGTCGGGTCTGCGCCGAGATATGCATCGACCAATCGCGTCACGGCGAGCGCCATCGTCGCGGTGCCGTGCAGGATGATGTCGGGTAGTCCTGCCGCGAGCGCGACGGCGCGATCGGTGTGGATCGGGTTCCAGATGCGCGCGCACTCCGTATAGACGTGCGCCGCGCGAGCTTCGACGGGAATCTCGAAGCGCCGCAGCACGCGCGTCGCATCGCTCGTTCGTGGTACCGGCGGTGGCTGTTCGTTCACGACGGCCGGGCCGATCACGTCAACGTTGCGGCTGATGCCGAGTTGGTACGTGCGGCACACGAGCGCGCCGTCGGCGTCGACGGTATCGAGCCGCATCGTTTGTGCCGCCCCCGGCTTGATCTGTTGGAGCGCAATGATCGTTGCACGCGTCGTCAGGCGTTGCCCCGCCCGAATCGGCTTCAGCAGGTGCAGATCGTGGGCTGCATGAACACCGCGCGCGCCTTCGGCGGGCGTCACCGACTGCGAGCCGGGCAGGTGGCGACAGTTCAAGATCACCGGCCACTCGACGCATACCGGGAACACCGGATGCGCGACCAAGGTGTTGGCGTGCGTATCGAGATAACGCGGGTTCAAATCCCCCAACCCCGCCGCATACGCCATGATCCAGCGCGCATCTACATCGTGCGTGATCGGCGCCGTGCTCGCGCCGACCATGGCTGTATCGAGCGGCACGTCACTGTCCTCCGGCGTATTCCTTGATCAGCCGATCGAGAAATTCGCGGCCTTCGTACAACGACTGAACACGCATACGCTCGTTGAGTCCGTGCGCGAACGTTGTCTCTGGATTGGAGAAAAGCCCGCTGACGCCATACGTCGGAATGCCGTTCGGCGTCAGGAAACGCCCGTCGGTGGCGCCGGCCAACATCGTCGGTACCACCGGGACGCCGGGCCACATCTGCTGCGTGATCTTTTCGATCGGGGCGAGCACAGCCGGCGTTAACGGCGGCGGCGGCGAGACCTGTTCCGGCGGATCGACGAATGTCACCTTGATCGCCGGATCCGCGACGACCTGCTCCAGCGTCTGCCGCACGGCTTCCTGCGATGTGCCCGGGAAGATCCGGCAGTTCACGTTGGCGCCTGCGCGTTGCGGCAACCCGTTCGGCGCGTGGCCGCCGTCGAGCATCGTCGCGACGCACGTCGTGTGCAGCAGGCTGTTGTAATTCGGGTCCGCGACGATGCGCGCCAGTGCGGCCTCGTCGGGCGGTGTCCCCAAAATCGCGCGCATGTCGGCGCCGACCTGACCGCCGCGGATCGTCGACATGCGCTCGAAGAAGCTGCGCGTCGTGGCGTTGAACTCAATCGGGAATTGGTGGGCCTCGACTCGGGTCAGGCCCGCTGCCAACCGATAGATCGCGTTGTCCTTGAGGGGTCGCGACGAGTGGCCGCCGGGGTTCGTCACTTCGAGGCGATAGTCCTGGTAGATCTTCTCGCCGGCCTGCACGCCATTGAAGATCCGTTTCCCATCGCCGCTGAGCAAGCCGCCACCGCCCTCGTTGATCGCGAATTCCGCGTCGATCAGCTCGCGATGGTTTTCCGCGAGATATTTCGCGCCATCAAAATCGTTCGGCGTCTCTTCGCCGCACGTCAGCGCGATTTTGATGTCGCGCTGCGGCCGGTAGCCGTCTCGTTGGTAGCGCATCATCGCGTCGACGAAGATCGCCGCCATCGCCTTGTCGTCAGCCGTGCCGCGGCCGTAGAAGTAGCCGTCCTCTTCGATCAGCGTGAACGGATCGCGCACCCAGTCCGCGCGTTTGGCTTCGACGACATCGATATGCGCGAGCAGCAGCAGTGCTTTCGCCTTCTTGTCGGTGCCGTGCAGCACCGCGACGAGATTGCCTTGCGTCGGCCGCGTGGTCAGAGGGATCACGTGGATGTCTGCGTCGGCGATACCGGCCGATTTCAGTCGCGCCGCCATCGCGTTCACCGCGGCGATGCAGTTGTCGGCGGACAGCGTCGTGTCGATCTCGACGAGTTCCTCGTAGATCGCGCGAAACTCGGGCTGACTCGCGGCCAATGGCGCAGCCGTTGCCGGCGCTGCGAACAACGTGACGAGGATCGTCATTCCCCATTCGAACCGAACCATGGATTCCCCCGTTCGCACGTAGTGTCTTGGTGGAACAGTACGGGCTGCGGTCGTGCCTGTCACGTTTGCAGAGCCGGCCCCTGGCACGCGGAGCGGCTTTTCCAACGCGTGTACAGTTCACATAACGTATAGATTTCCATGTCGATTCTCGCCCAAGTGTCATATGAAACCGGACGAGAAGGCACTCAGCGCCAAACGTGTCATCCGAAACCATGGACGATGGCCTCGAACACAATCCGCACGTATCCCGCCGCGCGCTTGCCGCACTTCACCGTGCCGTGCACGCATGGGCGCTGTCGCTCACCGGCTACGACGATGCCGCGGCGGCCGATGTGATGCAGCAGAGCTATCTCGTCATCGTGGAAGGTCGCGCGCGGTACGCTAAGCGTTCGAGCCTCAAGACGTGGCTGTTCGGCGTGGTGCAGAACAATGCGCGGCGGCTGCACCGGAGCAACCGGCGCGAACTCGCAGCGGTAGCGCGCTTCGCCGCCGAACCGCGCGAGACCGAGGCGAGCGGCTTGAGCAGCGACGCGTCGCTGAGCGCCGCACTCACGACGCTGCCGCGCCGTCAGCGCGATGTGCTGGAACTCGTTGCGTACGCCGACTTCACGCTGGAGGAGGTTGCCGAAGTGCTCGGCATCTCCATTGGCAGTACGCGTACCCACTATCACCGCGCGAAACGCGCGCTGCGCGAACGGCTGGAGGCGCCATGACGGCGGACGACGAACTCGACGAGCGCCTGCGGGCGCGCCTTCGCGATCACTTCGAAAGCGCCGTTGCGCATCATGCGGCGCCGCCATTCGAGACGATGTTCGCCAATGCAGAAGCGGCTGCGCGACTGCGCGCCAGCCGCTGGCGATATGCAGCGGTCGGCGCCATCGCGGCGTCGTTGGTGGCAGCGGTGTTGGTGGAATTGCGGCCGTCGAAGGCGGATTCGGAATTGGCGCTGATCGCCGAACTGAGCGCCACTACATATTGGACCGCGCCGAGCGATCGCTGGCCGACGACGCGGTCTACCGCTTATCTCGGCCTGCCGCATTTCGACGATATCAATGACGAATCCTTCGAGGTACAGACATGGTTCTGACGCGTACATTCATTGCGATGATCGCGCTGCTCGCATCGCTGGCCGCGCTTCCGCTGAGTGCCGCCGATCCCGACCCATTCGGCGGGCGGCTGCTGCCGATCGAACTCGTGATGGCATTCAAAAAGCAGATCGACTTCACCGCCGATCAGAACAAGAAGATGGGCGCGCTGGTGGTCGACCTGCAGCAGAACATCGCCGGCAAGCAGTGGGAGATGCAGACGACGTTTGTGGACCTGCTCGAGGCGCTCGATCAGAACCCGATCGAAGAGCAGCGCGCGCTCGACCTCGCCAAACACGCGATCGACGTGGAGAACCAGATCAAAGTAGAGCAGTTGCGGATGCTGATAAGGTTACGGAGCATCCTGACCGACGCTCAGGTGGAGTATCTACGCGGCCGTCTGGCCGCCGGGTGGAAGAAGGAGTAGCCGATGCACACGCTCCGGCGTCCGGCGATCTGTCTCGTCGCGTTGCTGACGGTCGTATCATGTGGCGGTGGCGGCGGCGGCGAAACGACCGCGCCGGCACCACCGCCGCCAACCGGGTCGGCGCCACCACCACCACCACCACCACCACCGCCACCCGCTCCGAGCGCCGCACAACTCGCCTCTGCAGCAAAACTGCTCGACCTCACGACGTTCGGCGCCGACTACGCGCAGATCGATTCGACGGCGCGCGTCGGCAACGATGCGTGGCTCGACCAGCAGTTCACGACATCACCTACCAATCACCTGCCGATCGTGCTGCGCTACACGAATCAGTACGGCTTCAACAACCAAAATCCAATGTCAGGCACTTTTCGCCGATTTGCCTGGTGGGAAGCGACGCTGACGGCTCCGGATCAGCTGCGCCAACGTGTCGCCTACGCGTTGACGCAGATCTTCGTGGTCTCGGATAACAATGACGCGATCTTCCTCAATCCGTTGGCGCTATCGAGTTACTACGACATGCTGTTGGCGAACGCATTCGGCAACTTCCGCGATCTGCTGAAGGCGGTCACACTGCATCCAGTGATGGGCGTGTACTTGAGCCACGTCAACAACGCGAAAGCGAATCCCGCGACCAACACGTTTCCCGACGAAAACTACGCGCGCGAAGTGATGCAGTTGTTCTGCATCGGTCTATTCGAACTGAACAGTGACGGCAGTCAGAAACGCGACGCGAACGGAAATCCCATTCCGACGTACGACAACGGCGACATTCAGGAATTCGCGAAGGTGTTCACCGGATTGAGCTACGGCCCGGCGCCTTCCGGCGGCGCGAGCTTCTTCGGCAACCCCACGCCGGTATTGCACGTACCGATGCGCATGTTCGAGGCGCATCACGACACCACCGCAAAACAGCTGCTCAATGGTGTCGTCGTACCTGCCGGACAGACCGGCATGCAGGACATCGACGCTGCGGTCGACAACCTGTTCAACCACCCGAATGTCGGCCCATTCATCGGCCGCCTGTTGATCCAACGCCTTGTCACGTCGAATCCGTCGCCTTCGTACATCGGGCGCGTGTCGGCGGCGTTCGCCGGCAACGGCAGCGTGCCGAGAGGCGACATGGAGACGGTACTGCGCGCGGTGCTCGAGGACCCTGAAGCCGCCTCGGGCATCCGTTTGCGCGAACCATTCCTGCGGTATGTCGCAATGCATCGCACGTTACACGCGACGAGCGCCGACGGCACCTATCCTGCGCTCGGCTACATCGGGCAGTTTCTGCTGCAGCAGAACGTGCTGAGCTCGCCGAGCGTGTTCAACTTCTATTCGCCGAATTTTTCGCCGGCCGGTGAATTGGGGCAGGCCGGCAAAGTGGCGCCGGAAATGCAGATCACGACCGATTCGACGATCGTCGGATATGCAAACCTGGTTGCGTATGCGCTGTACGGCCAGCAATCAATCGACACGCCGGCGAACTTTCCGACGATTCATCTCGATCTCAGCGATCTCGAGGCGCTGGCCGGAGATCCAATTGCGTTGGTGGATCGTATCGATCTGCTGTTCACGGATGCGCGAATGGACGCCGCGACAAAGACTGCGATCCGCACTGCGATCGAGCCGCTCGCCAGCGATTTGCCCGGGCGGACGAAGCTCGCGTTGTATCTCGCGCTGATTTCGCCGGCATATGTGGTGGTGGAGGGAGCATGACAACGGATCGGTTGTACTCGCGCCGACGCTTTCTGCGGCATTCTGTTGCGGTCGGCGTCGCGGCGGCGACACAGATGAACACGATCGGTCGGGTTGCACACGCGGCCAGCGGCGATGACTACAGGGCACTCGTCTGCATCCTGCTCGCGGGCGGGGCCGATGCATTCAACATGCTCGTGCCATACGACACGAATCGCTACAACGACTACGTTGCGTTCCGATCCGACCTCGCGTTGCCGCACGCCGACCTGTTGCCGCTTGCGTACACCGGCGCGCAAGGCCAGACGTTCGGCGTGCACCCGGGACTCGGCCCGGTGCGCACGTTGTTCGATCAAGGGGACCTTGCCTTCATCGCCAACGTCGGCACGCTGGCGGAGCCCACCGACAAGACCGCGTATGCGCAGGGTTCCGTGCGACTGCCGTTGGGCTTGTTCTCGCATTCGGATCAGATCGCGCAGTGGCAAACGTCGGTGCCGGATCGTCGCGTCACCACCGGCGTGGCGGGACGGATGGCCGATATCGTCAGCGGCGCGGTGCCGACACATCCGGTCTCCATGAACATCTCGCTGAGCGGCACGAACGTCTTTCAAACTGGGCAGAACGTGACGGACTACAGCCTCGACGCCAACGACGGCGTCCGGCTGCTCGCCGGCTATCGTCAACCCGATACCGCGATTTTCACGACTGCGGTTGATTCGATCCTTGCGGCGAGCTACGGCGATGCGTTCCGGCGCACGTACGCCGGCAAGTTCCGTACGGCGATCGACTCCGGCGCCGAGTTCAAGGCGGCGCTCGATGCCGCACCAATGCTCGGCGCGACGTTTTCGAGCACTCCGTTGTCACGCGGGCTCGCACAGATCGCGAAAGTCATCAGCGTTCGGGACGCGTTATCGACCAACCGGCACACCTTCTTCGTCTCGTTGGGAGGCTGGGATCATCACGACAACGTGCTGACGTTGCAGGCCCAGATGCTGCCGGCTGTGGCAGCGGCGTTGTCGGAATTCCAGCAAGCGATGGTGGAGCTCGGCGTGTCCGATGCAGTAACGACATTCACAATCTCCGACTTCGGTCGCACGCTCACGTCGAACGGCAAAGGCTCCGATCACGGCTGGGGCGGCCACCAGCTCGTGATGGGCGGTGCGGTTGCCGGCAAGCGCGTCTACGGCGAATACCCGGTGTTGATACCGGACAACGCGCTCGATGTCGGCCGCGGCCGCTACATTCCGACCACGAGCGTAGATGCGTTTTATGCAGAGCTCGCGTTGTGGTTCGGCATCGCGCCGGCGGACCTGGAAACGGTGCTGCCGAACATCCGGCGTTTCTATTCGCCCGAGTCGCTCACGCCGCCGGTCGGGTTCATGGCCTGATTGTCCGCGGTAGAACGGGGTCCGGGTCACAGATCCTAATCCCGGTGCACTACGCGGCGTCAGCGCGCCAGCGTACGTTCCCAGGTAGTGTCCGCGTGAGGCAGTACGGGCTACAGTCGCACGTGTTCACGTTTGCGGAGATGACCATGGCACGGGACTGGCGCTTCTATCTGCTGACTCTGGCCCTGCTGGGTATCGCGGCATGCGAGCCGCAGGATCGGCGAGCCGGCCAGTGGCTGCGTGGCGACGTCGTCGCCACGCCGGTCACCGACTGGTCGTTCAGCAACGACATCAACGAGATCTTCGTCGAAACGGCGAGCTGGTATCTCGTGCCGCATTCGGTGACGACGACCGTCGTGACGAGCGACGGCACGTTGTACGTTCCGTCGCTGTACCGGGAAGGCGGTGAGTTCCCGGATGAACGGCTGTGGAACAGGAACATCGCGCGGGATCCGAACGTGCGGCTGAAAATCGGCGCCAACATCTATCCGCGCACCGCATTCCTCGTCACCGACCCCGCCGAACGCAGCCGCGTACTCGCCGCGTTCGCGGCGAAGTACGACTACTGGCGCGAGTTGTTGAAGAACGGCGATCCGGTGACGCCGAAGATCATCCTGCTGCGGATGGACCCGCGACCGACCGAAGTTTAGGAGCGGGGTCTGACCCTTTCACTGCGCTTCGAGCAACAGCGTCCGCACGTCGTTCAGCACCGTATCCGCGTGCAGGAACGACACGCTGTAGATATTGCGGACACGACGCTGTCGGTCGATCAACACGACGCGCAGCGTGTGCGAGATGGCACCTGATTCGTCGCGGATGACAAACTGATCGTAGCCGTCGAGCAGCGGCGCCAGCGCAGCATCTGACGTGCCGGTCAGGAACGCCCAGTCGAAACCATCGGCGCGCAGGCGGGCCGCGTATGCCGACATCACACTCGGCGTGTCGTGCCGCGGATCGAACGACACGCTGACGAGACGCAGCCGATCGCGCAGCGCCGGGTCCGCGAGCGCGCGCTGCTGCAAGCGCTTCAACACATACGCCGCCAGCGGACAGCCGTTCACGTCGCTGCACGTCGTATAGATGAAGCTGAGCACGACGACGCGATCACCGAGGTAGTCGTGTAGTCGGTGCGCGACGCCGGAAGTGTCGATGACGGCACCGTCGGCCGCAGCGCGAATCGGCGGCAGTTGATACGTGCCCGGCGTCGGTGCGACGAACTCGAGGTCGGCATAGCCCGGTGCGAGCACGACGGGTGGATCGTGTTGATGCTCGGCGGCGACGGCGCCGAACGCGGCGAACAGCAGGATCGCCGCGACGGATACAACCCTAATTGCGACTCACCTGCGCCGTTGGGGATTTCTTCCCATACAACGCGTACGCACCAAAACGCATCTGGTGCGGCGCGCCGAGTTTTGCGGCGACGAAGTCGATGTTGAACTCGCTCGAAAGCTTCGTGCCGTCCCATTTGTACAGCTTGAAATACTGCAGGTCAGGGCCGGCCGGTGCGACCTTGTCCCAGTTCGCGAGCAGCGACGACGTGAAATAAAGGCGCTCGCCGTCCCAGCTCTGCGACACCATGTTCAGCTGCTCGCCGATCCGCTGCTCGAGGATCTGCTTCGGCTTGTGCGGATCGCGGATGTCGTACAGATGCACCATGCCGTCGTTCCACGTGTTGACCCACAGCAGATCGTCGTCGGCGGAAATCGAGATATCGACCGGCAGCGGAATTTTCGACGCGTCGCCGATGTCGGCAACGGCGCTCGCCTGCCACTCGCCGGCTTTGTCCTCGTAGATCAGCCAGATCTTCGACGTCAGCGCCGTCGACGTGAAGCAGTAGTTGTGTTTTGCGCCCCACGCACAGCGGACCTCGAGCGGCGCGCCGGGTACGTCGAGGATTTTCTTCGGCTGCAGCGTGTGCAGATCCCAGATCACGACGGTGTTGCCGAAGCGCTTCATCGCTTCCGCGTCGGCCATCAGCTTGCCGAGGTTCATCATGTAGTTGTTCCAGCCGGTGAACGACGAACTGACGAGCACGTTGCGGCGCGGCAGCGCGCGCGCGTCGTAACCGTAACCATCGGCGAACGCGCCCGATTTGACGGCGCCTTGCAGCTTGGCTTCGGTCGGCATCCAGTGCGTCGCGACATATTCGCCGTCGTTGGTATACGTAACCATCGCGGTGGCGCCGCCATGGTCGCGATTGTTCGACAGACCCGTCAACAGCATCTTGCCGGCGAGCGCGTAGCTCGTATGCGGGCCGACGACGCCACCGCTCTTCGAAACGAAGTCGTCGACGGTTTTGACCAGTGTCGGTTTCGCCGGGTCGCTTGCGACGTCGAAGATGAAGATCCGACTCGTGTCGAGCCCGGTCGCCCACAGGAAGCGGCGATCGTCCGTGAAGCCGGAGTGGTGCGCCTCGTTGCGGCCACCCACCGATAGTTGCGCAACGACCTTGCCGTAGTTCGGCGACTTCGGATTGACGTCGACGGTGACGAGCTTGTCCTGCTCGTCGCCAACACCGACCATGCCGAGCGTCCAGACATAGACGAAGTCTTCCTGGCCGACGATCTTCGCCATATACGGCGACATGCAGGTCTCGTCCGCGACGGCGGTGGCCGCAAACACGATTGCAACAGCGATTGTTAACCCAACGGATTTACGCATGATGTCTCCTCCCAGAAGCAGCCCGATCATACGAGCGATGTACCGAGCCGTCACTGAGCGCGTGTTGTGTCTGATCGTCGCGTGCGCGGTGTTGCCGGCACACGCACTCGATCTCGTCGCATTGATCGCGCAACCGCCGTTGGGACTTCCCGTGGTCACCGCACCGGCGCCGTCGCGCGAGATGGTCGATCTCGGCCGCCGGCTGTTCTTCGACCGGCGCCTGGCGTTCAACGGCACGTTGTCGTG
>CAYUMA010000566.1:0-4166 GCA_964445675.1 uncultured Pseudomonadales bacterium
GGTGCGGCTTGCTTCGTCGTGATCGAACAGGAAGAACGCGGGGTTCATGCAGCCCGCGAGCAGCACGCCACCATCGCGCAGGACCCGCTGGCATTCCCGCCAGACCGGCATCAGATCCGGCACGAAGACGTTCGAGACGGCGTGAAAGATCAGATCGAAGCTCGCGTCGGCAAACACCGACAGATCCGCCATGTCGCCGCGCACGGGGCGCAGCGCGAGCCCTTCACGCACGGCGACCTGCGCATCGCGCGCGAGCTGTTCATCCGACAGGTCGAAGCTGACGACGGTCGCTCCAGCCGCCGCGAGAATCGGCGCCTGTTGGCCGCCGGCCGACGCGAGGCACAAGACCCGCAAACCGGGCAGCGCGGGAAACCAGTCGGCCGGCACCGGTGTATCGGGCGTCAGGATCACGTGCCAATCGCCGCGCCGTGCGCGTGCAATCGTGGCCGCATCGACCGGCACCGACCACCGTCCACCGGCCGCAGACTCGCGGTTCCACGCGCGGCGATTGTGTTCGAGATGGTCCACGCGGTGATCCGTTTGATCGTTGTGAAGGTCTGTTGAGCGGAAATACGTTGGGTGAGAATGCGCGACCGCGCCTCATTGTGCAGCATTCGCTGCGGCGGCGTTGTCGAACGCAACGTATGTGAGTTGGCAGGAGTCAATACGATGACCACGAGATTGCATCCGCGAGGATTGATTGCAGCACTCGTCCTCGCGGCCGCGGCACTGCCGCTGTTCGCACTCGGCGAGCCCGCGGTGCGCGCGCCCGCCCCGACGTTCGATGCGCCAAAAGCCACGGGCCCACTCCAGACTGCCGTGCTCGCCGGCGGCTGTTTCTGGGGCATCGAAGGGGTGTTCGAGCACGTGCGCGGTGTGCGTACTGTTGCGTCCGGCTATGCCGGCGGTACAAAACCGACGGCGCATTACGACGACGTCTCCCGGGGCGACACCGGACACGCGGAGTCGGTGCAGATCGAGTTCGATCCGAACGAGATCAGCTATGGCGAAATTCTGCGGATATTCTTTTCAGTCGCGCACGATCCGACGCAGCTGAACCGACAAGGACCCGACCGCGGCACGCAATACCGTTCCGGCGTCTTTTATGCGAACGACCAGCAACGCGATATCGCCCTGCGCTACATCGCGCAACTGGACGCAGCGAAGTTGTACCCTCGCCCAATTGTCACGCGCGTCGATCCGCTGACGCAGTTTTATCCGGCCGAGTCGTATCACCAGGATTACATCGACAAGAATCCGTCGAATCCGTACATCGTCTACAACGATCTGCCGAAGATCCGCAATCTCGAGAAGGTCTTCCCCGAAGTCTATCGTGCAAAACCCGCGAAGCAGTAGTCGCCGCGCCCTCAGGTCACGTGAAAGTCGAGACCGAAACGGTGCATCCCGAGGCGGCGTGCAACGCCTTGCGATGCGACGTTGTCGGTTGACGTGCTGTACAACGGCAATACGCCTATTGCAGCGACCGCCCTCGCCCAGGCGGCAACGGCTTGCGTCGCAAAACCGCGGCCGCGCGATTCCGTCAGTGTCTCGACGCCGGCTTCGTGCGCCGCCGACGTGATACGCACGCTGCAGCACAACGCGACCGCGCGGCCGCCGTTCACGACGACGATGAACGGCTCGCGGAATGCCACTTCGTCGCGCCAGTCTGCAAATGTCCGCAGCAGAGCGGTATCGTCAGGGGTGATGCGGACCGCGTCCGGTGCCTCCGGTACCGATTCCGCATCGATGCAGTAGGCGGGTCCGCTCCAGATTCGTTGCACGGGTGCGTCCCGTGCGAGCAGCACTCGGATGGCGTTGCCACAGTGCGGCTGCGGCGACAACGGCGCACGCGCCGGCTCGGCCTCGATCAACGCGGCGGCGTCGTCGAGCAACGCGTCGGCCACATCGGCGCGAACGCGCAGCACGTGTCCATCCGTCGTGCGACCGAGCGCCAGTTTGGGCGCCGGCTTCGCGCCCGGTTCGTTGACGTGCAACAGATGGCCGTGTGCATCTGTTGTGAACAACGCGTCGAGGTGCAGTCGCATCAGTTCGTGATCGCGCAGCACGGCGCAATCGGTCACGCAATCAACTGCAGGAACTCCGAACGCGTCGGCGCGTTGTCACGGAAACTACCGAGCAGCACGCTCGTCTTCATCACCGAGTTCTGCTTCTCGACGCCGCGCATGGCCATGCACAGGTGGCGCGCTTCGATGATCACGCCAACGCCGCGCGCGCCGGCGCTGTTCATGATCGCCTCAGCGATTTGCTGCGTCAGGTTCTCCTGAATCTGCAGGCGCCGCGCGAACATCTCGACGATCCGCGCGATCTTCGACAGACCGAGCACCTTGCCGTTGGGCAGATAACCGACGTGGCAGCGGCCGATGAACGGCAGCAGATGGTGTTCGCACAGCGAATACAGTTCGATGTCCTTCACCATCACGATTTCGTCGAGGTTCGACTCGAACAGTGCGTTGTTGACGATGCTCGACAGGCTCTGCGAGTAACCGCGCGTCAGAAACTGCATCGCCTTGGCGGCGCGCATCGGGGTGTCGCGCAAACCGTCGCGTTCGGGATCCTCGCCGAGACCCTCGATCAATCCGCGATAGTGCGCGGCCAGGACCGTCACGTCGGCCACATCGCCATTGAAGTTTTTTTTCATATCGAGCCGTCTTTTTGAAGACGGCCCTACTGTGCATATCACGGTCGCAATGGGCAAGGGTAAAGACAGCGGCCATAATGCGGCCGACCTATGCGCGGAGCGCTGCAATGAACTACCGGCACCTCATTCTCGATGTTGATCACGCACGCCACGTCGCGACGCTGACGTTGAACAAGCCCGAACGGCTCAACGCGATCGACCAGGACGACAAAGTCGATCTGCTCGACGCGATCGCGCGCATTCAGGCGGACGACGCGATCTGGGTCGCCATCTGGACGGGCGCCGGCCGCGGTTTCTGCAGCGGCGCGGATCTGCAGGGTCCCCCGCCCGACGACGGCGACAAACCGCTGAATGAACTGCTCGTCGAAGATTCGTGGATCGCGCGTCAAGGCAAGGCGCTTTACGGCGTCGACAAACCGATGATCGCCGCGGTCAACGGCGTCGCAGCCGGCGCGGGTTTTTCGCTCGCGCTCGCGTGCGACATGCGTGTCGGCTGTCCCGACAGCCGTTTCGTCACGGTATTCCAGGAGCGCTCGCTGCCGCCCGAAGGCGGCATGTCGTTTCTGCTCTCGCGTGTGGTTGGCTTGAGTCGCGCCATGGATCTGTCGTTGACGAGCCGGCGCGTCGAAGCGGATGAGGCGTATCGAATCGGTCTGCTCGACCGCCTCGTGCCCAGCGATGAGTTGTTATCAACCGCGAATGAGCTGGCCGATCGAATCTGCCATCTGCCGCCAGCCGCGGTGCGCGTGACGAAGCGCGCGATCCAGGCCGGGCTCGAGGCGAGCTTCGCCGAAGCCTCCGCCAACGAGACCCGTTATGGCGGCATCGCGCGGCGCGCAAAAGCCGACGCGGAGGAATCCGCGAAAGCGTTCGCCGAACGCCGCAAGCCGATATTTCGGGGGCGCTAAGAGAAGCAACGGGGTCGGTGGGGGCAACGGTGCCAGGCGTTGCATTTCGTGCAGAACGTGCACGGCAACGGTGCCTGGCACCAATGCACCAATGCACGTTCTGCACGAAACGCAACGCCTGGCACCCTCTTCGAAACGCAACGCCTGGCACCATCTTCGCCATCTTCGCCATCTTCGCCATCTTAGAAAAAAATGGTCGCAGGGTGTTCGAGGCGTTCCTTCACCGCCTGAATCAACGCTGCGGCGTCGTAGCCGTCGACGAAGCGATGATCGAACGACGCCGACAGATTCATCATCAGGCGAATCGCGACGGCACCGTCGACGACCATCGGTCGCTGCACGGCTTTGTTGACGCCGATGATGGCGACCTCCGGTGCGTTGATGATCGGCGTCCGACGGCTGATCGCGCAACGCCTGAGCGAGGCCAAACGCAGCATTCCGCATTTCGCGTACGTCGAAGAGATCGACATCACGGCGCTCGATGCGTTGCGCGTGCACTTGAACGCGAAGCGCCAGACGAGCATCACGTATCTACCGTTCCTGGCACTCGCACTGATCCGTGCGTTGCCCGAGTTTCCCCAATGCAATTCGCATTACGA
>CAYUMA010000567.1:0-1704 GCA_964445675.1 uncultured Pseudomonadales bacterium
GGCGTTCACCGCACCGATCGTCCTGCGTTTGGGTTTCAGGGGCATCCGGAAGCAAGCCCCGGTCCGCGCGACTGCGAATATCTGTTCGACCACTTCATGGAACTCATGACGCAGGCGCGCGACGTCAATGCCTAAACGCACGGACATCCATTCGATCCTGATCATCGCCGCCGGTCCGATCGTGATCGGCCAGGCCTGTGAATTCGACTACTCCGGCGCGCAGGCGTGTAAAGCGCTGCGCGACGAGGGTTATCGCGTCGTGCTGGTCAACTCCAATCCCGCGACGATCATGACCGACCCTGCGATGGCCGATGCGACCTATATCGAACCCGTGGAGTGGCGCACCGTCGCGCAGATCATCGAGCGCGAACGACCGGACGCGTTGTTGCCGACGCTGGGCGGGCAGACTGCGCTCAACTGCGCGCTCGACCTCGCGCGTGAAGGCGTGCTCGAGAAGTGGGACGTCGAGTTGATCGGCGCAAGCCAGGATGCGATCGACAAGGCCGAAGACCGCGAGCGGTTTGGCCGCGCGATGCGCTCGATCGGACTCGAGACGCCGCGTTCTGCGATCGCACACAGCCTCGAAGAGGCACTGCAGGTACAGAGCGCGCTCGGCTTTCCGTGTGTGATTCGACCGTCGTTCACGCTCGGCGGTAGCGGCGGCGGCATTGCCTACAATCGCGAAGAGTTCGTCGAGATCTGCACGCGTGGACTCGATCTGTCGCGGACCAATGAATTACTGATCGATGAATCGATGCTCGGCTGGAAAGAGTTCGAGATGGAGGTCGTACGCGACAAGCTCGACAACTGCATCATCGTGTGTTCGATCGAAAATCTGGATCCGATGGGCATCCACACGGGCGACTCGATCACGGTCGCGCCGGCGCAGACGCTGACGGACAAGGAATATCAGATTATGCGCAACGCATCGATTGCGGTGCTGCGCGAGATCGGCGTCGAGACCGGCGGCTCCAACGTGCAGTTCGCGATCGATCCGAAAACGGGTCGGATGGTTGTCATCGAAATGAACCCGCGCGTGTCGCGTTCCTCTGCGCTGGCGTCGAAGGCGACCGGATTCCCGATCGCAAAAGTGGCCGCAAAACTCGCGGTCGGTTATACGCTCGATGAATTGACCAACGACGTCACTGGGGTGACGCCTGTCTCGTTCGAGCCGGCGATCGACTATGTCGTGACCAAAATTCCGCGTTTCACCTTCGAAAAATTTCCGAATGTGGATGCCCGCCTGACGACCCAGATGAAATCGGTTGGCGAGGTGATGGCAATCGGGCGCACGTTCCAGGAGTCGTTCCAGAAAGCCTTGCGTGGATTGGAGATCGGCCGCACCGGGCTGAACGAGTTGACGAACCTCGAGGATGAGGACGACAAGGCGCGCCTGGTGCGCGAATTGAAAGTCGCCGGCGCCGACCGCGTCTGGTACGTCGCCGATGCGTTTCGTGCCGGCATGAGCGTGGCGGATGTCGTCGAATTCACGTCGATCGATCCGTGGTTTCTTGCGCAAATCGAAGAACTGGTCTCGATTGAAAACGAGCTGAAGACGCGGCGCGGTGCGGTGCTCGAGCACGATCAGCTGTACCGACTCAAGCGCAAGGGGTTTTCCGATGCGCGTCTTGGTGAATTGCTTGGGACGAGCGAGGCGGCAATCCGGGCGCGACGCAAGTCATTGGGCATCAAACCGGTGTTCAA
>CAYUMA010000568.1:0-4518 GCA_964445675.1 uncultured Pseudomonadales bacterium
GCGGAAACTCGATCTGCACTCTCGATGAAGGTCCGCGAGCTCATTCGGCTGCTTCCGAACGACGGTTGGTACTTGGTGCGAACCCGCGGCAGCCATCGGCAGTACAAGCATGCTCAAAAGCGTGGTCGGGTGACCGTCCCCGGGCGCTTGAATGACGATATTGCGAGGGGTACGTTGCGGAGTGTGTTGAAGCAGGCAGAAATCACGCTATGAAATATCTTGTGTTAATCGAAGAAACCCCGACGGGCTACTCGGCTTTTTCGCCTGATGTGCCGGGCTGCGTCGCAACCGGCGCAACACAAGCTGAAGTGCGTAGATGCGTGCGGGAAGCGCTCGAGTTCCATATCGAAGGCTTGCGTGCCGATGGCGAACCGGTACCGAATTCAACGACCTCATCGTGCTACGTCGAAGTGGCCGCGTAGATCACTCGTCTCTTAGACTCGCCATGCGCCACTCCAGACTCGTCGGCGACGGCCGATACTTCGAGTCTCCGTAGAAAATCACGTCCTTCCCGTCCAGGTCGACGAGCGGCCGATTGTCCGGAATGCGCGGCTCGACGACGCGTGAGACGTGCCACTTCAAGTCTGGACCAGGCGCGATCAAGTTTTGATCGAGCGCGCGGTGAAATGTCGGTGTCAGCGCCATACCATTTCGCGGATCGTTGTTCTGCGTGTCGGCGTACGGAATCAGGTGCGCCGCATCAATCAATCCCCACGCGCCGGGCACGATCAACCGCCACCCGGTTGCTGCGCAGCGGTAGTCGTACGCTTGCAGTACGACGTTGCGGAACGCGGCCTGACCGACTCGTTGGGTGACCGTGTATGGGGGCGGGGTTCCTTCACGTAGCGTCAGTTCGTAAGCATCTTCCACAGCATGCTCAGCCACGGCCTGGCTTAGCGCTTGCGCCTTGTCGGGAAACCAGCGCTCGATCAGTACGGCCCGCAGCGCGGCACGCGCATTGGGATCTCGGACATACCGGTAGAGGTCCGGATCAAGTTCCACACGGTCTACGTTCTGCTGGATATCCGCGTGGCTTCGGGCTGTGCGCATTGCTGCCAACACGGACTCGCGTCCGGCGATCGCAATCAGATGCCAGAACTTGTCGCCGCGCAGATGGAAGAACGGGAAGTAGGGGTTCGCGTGATCCGTCTCGGTGCGGACGATGTCGAAGTAGGCCGCGTAACGCTCCAGCAGATTCGGCAGATAGCGAATCGCGTTCTTCTCTAACGCGCCGGCCTCGGCGAGGTCGAGCACCGCGAGCAACATGCACGGCTTGTGCGGGCTGCTGGAGCGCGCGGTGTTGACGCGTAGCGTTGCGAATGCTGTGGCGAACTCTTCTATTCGCATGATCGGCATGTCCTAACGGATCTCTTGAATCGAGGCGCACGTTCGAACGCACGTGCGGAATCTCAGGGATGCTAGGCATCGCAACGCCGTGTGGCAATCGAACACCAAGCGCTAGAAAGCGCGCGCCCCGTGTGCGACGCTCGCATGGTCGCGACCCAGGAGGTGAGCCATGAACCAACGCAATGCCATCACGAACCACGCCGCCGCGGATACGAAAGCGGCTGCATCGGTGTACGTGCCGTCCCTGCAACGCACCGCCGGACAGCCGCCACCGATCGCAGCCAACGGCGGCTTGTCCTATATGTCGTTCGATCGCAATGGCGATGCCGGAACGGCTGCGGCGATCGAAGCGGCGCTGATGCAGATTGCCACCGGCGAGGGTCACGCGGTGATCGACCTGATCGACAACGCGCCCCCCGGTCCGATCGAAACGAAATGGGGCCTCGGGTTTCGGCGCTACTCGGAGTGTCTCGAACACATTCGCGCGAACCACATCGAGGCGCCCGAAGGCGGCCTGGCGCTGCCGTTGCGCTATACGATTCATGAGGCGCCGTCGTACTCCATCGTCTCGTCGAATGCGCTGTGGCGCGACCCGGCGCGCGAGGCCGACGCAAAAGCGCTGGGCAAAGAAGAGCGCGACACCGCGCTGCGCTGCCTCTATTTCCCGCAGGTGTTGCGCGACGCGCGGCGCATCGAGGCGTATTACCCGGGCCTCAAACCCAACAGTCCGCAATGCATGGACCGTCTTGGCGTCGCATTGGCGCACTGCGAATCCCGCTGCAGGAACTTTTATGACGCGGCAGAGGTGGAGCGTGTGTTCTACCCGGAGATGGAAAAGCTGTTGCTCGCGTTCTTCCCGGGCGCGACCGATGCGCTCGTGTACAACCACGACGTATTCGACAAGGACTACGAAGGCGACCGCACGGAGGACCAGGACAACAAGAACCCGGGCGTGAACGCCAACTATGCCAACCTCGTACACAACGACTTGAACGACAACAGCGGCCGCGTGCGTTGCCGCGAGCTGCTGACGAAGAACCTGCGCAACTTCGGCCGCACGCAGCGCTACACGCCGGAACAGGCCGCCGCGAAGATGTCGCGGCGGTTCATGTCGATCAACCTCGCGAAGCCGATGCAGACGGTGCGGCAGAACCCGTTCGTTCTGTGCGCGTGGCCGTCGTTCGCGGATCAGCCGTACATCAACAACTACCGCGTCTACGACGATCGTGTCGGCGAGACCACCCGCTTCACGTACCGGCCCGATCACGAGTGGTACTGGCTGCCCGCGCAGCAACCCACCGAGGTGTCGATGCTGAAGTGCTACGACTCGGTCACCGATGGTTCCGTGTCGCGTTGGTCGTTCCACACGGCGTGCATCGACCCCACCGCGGCGAGCGACGCACCGTGCCGCAAGAATGTGGTGGTTCGCTCGTTCGTGTTTTTCTAGGAGTGCCGGACGCACCACACCGCGAGCGCTCCGTCCCGCTAGCGATAATCAACGATCTCGAGCTCGTGAATACCGGGTCCCGATAGTTTCTGATCTGCGGCGCTATACGCATGAATTACGCCCATTCTCTTTGCATATCCCCGGTGAGGTGTATATAAAACGATGAATCTCTATACATGTCATGATCGACGAATACGCAAATGTCCGATCTCCGGCCCCTCACGCACCTTCCGCCGGCGCGCTTCGACCGCCCCGACATCCTGAAACGCCTCACCTCGGCGAGTCGCCAACTCGCCGAATTGAAGGGGGTGGCAGCCTCCATACCCAACGAAGGCATTCTCGTCAGCGCCCTGGCGTTGCAGGAAGCCAAGGACAGCTCAGCCATTGAGAACATCGTCACTACCCATGATCGATTGTTCCGTGATGTCGATACGCCCGATGCCGCGATCGACCTCGCTACCAAAGAAGTCGCGCGCTACAGGCAGGCACTGCGTGTCGGGTACGAGGCAGTTCGTCGTAGCGGGATGCTCACCAACAATCACATTCTCGAGGTTCAGGCTGAGCTCGAACACAACCAGGCCGGCTATCGGAAGTTGCCGGGGACAGTGCTAACGGGCGCGGACGGCCGCACTGTGTACACGCCACCGCAGCACCACGCCGTCATCGTCGAACTCATGTCCGATTTGGAACGCTTCATCAACGACGACGCGCTTTACGCGGCTGATCCGCTGATCAAGATGGCGCTCATTCACCACCAGTTCGAGAGTATCCACCCGTTCTATGACGGCAATGGCCGCACCGGCCGCATCGTGAATGTGCTCTACCTCGTGAAGGAGAACCTGCTCGATATTCCCGTGCTGTACATGAGCCGTCACATCGTCCGGACGAAGTCCACCTACTACCGACTCCTGCAAGCCGTGCGGGAGAGCGATGCGTGGGAGGAGTGGGTTCTCTACATGCTGACGGCCGTCGAGCAAACCGCTACCGAGGGCATCGTTACCATTCAGGCGATCAAGGCGCTGTTGCTGGATTACAAACACCGTATCCGCGCGCAACACCGGTTCTACAGTCAGGACCTGATCAACAACCTGTTCTCGCACCCCTATACGAAGATCGAGTTTGTTCAGCAGGATCTGGCCGTGTCCCGCTTAACGGCGACCAAGTATCTGGACGCGTTGACGGCCTCGGGCTTTTTGCGCAAGCGCAAGATCGGTCGCGCCAACTATTACATCAACGTTCCGCTGTTCGATATTCTCGCCAGTCAAGCGATGACTAGCGCCGAGCCATGATCCAGAGGAGTACATCCGTGTCCAACGTCGCAACCAGACTCCCACATTACCGCGACCTTCCCGCCGTCCCCGGCAACCCCTGAAAACAGCCTGGGCCTCGTCGGCCCCAACGACATCGTCGGCATGTTCAATCTCCAAACGCCCGACGTCGTCATCGCGGCTTCCCAACTCGTCCGCAAAGGGGCGGTGTTCGCGATGAATTGGGAGCAGGAGAAGCCGAGTGCTCGAGTCGCGCGTGCCCGCGACTTTCATCTTGACGTGACTTCTGTTGTGCGGTCGCCAGGGCGCCGATAGGCCTTCGCGCGTGCCGGATCTGCCCGGCTGCGTGGCTGTGGCCGAGACCCGTGAAGAAGCTGTTGAACTCATTCGCGACGCGATCGACTTTCATCTCGATGGCCTCAAGCGCGCCGGCAGCGCAATTCCAAAGCCGTCTTC
>CAYUMA010000569.1:0-2447 GCA_964445675.1 uncultured Pseudomonadales bacterium
ACCACCCAACTTCTCGATGTACACCCGGCGAACCCCTTGGACCGTGTACTGTCCCGTCCGTAGTTGCTCCTGCAACTCCGTCAAGTACTGCGGTGCCGCTGCCGCAAAACGCTCCACACTGATCCGATCAAGGCCGGCTGCCCCACGATTTGATCTTCCCCCGAATTTCCGGACACGCGGTTAAGGGTCATACAATGATCTGGAACGAGGTGTTAGATGACGAAGAAGCGAAGAGAGTTTGGTAAGGAGTTCAAGCAAGAAGCGGTGGCATTGGTCGTTGAGCAGGGTTACAGCCTTGCGGAGGCTGGGCGCAGTCTGGGTATTCGCGGCAACTTGGTCAGCCGCTGGAAACGGCAACTCGAAGTGGAGCAAGGCGGCGCGTTTCCAGGCCGCGGCAAGCTGACACCGGAGCAGCAACGGATCCGCGAACTGGAAGAAGAGAACCGGCGGCTGCGGATGGAGAAAGACATTCTAAAAAAGGCCACGGCCTTCTTTGCCAAGGAAAGTCGATGAGATATCGATTCATCGACACGCACAAGAAGGTCTGGCCGATCAAGCTGATGTGCAGCGTGCTGAATGTGTCGACGAGCGGCTACTACGGTTGGACGCATCGTCGGCCGAGTCGTCGAGCGCTCGCCAATGACATCCTGGATGGCCAGATTCATTCTGTGTTCAGCCAGCACAAGCAACGCTACGGTGCGCCGCGGATCGCCGATGCCATCAACGGCCAAGGGTTATCGTGCAGCGAGAACCGCGTGGCGCGGCGCATGCGGGTGTTGGGAATCCAAGCGATCCAGTGCAAGAAGTTCAAGGTCACCACCGACTCGAACCACGACAAGCCCGTTGCCGAGGATCTGATCAATCAGGACTTTACGGCCACCCGGACGAATGAGAAATGGGTGAGCGACATCACGTACGTGTGGACCGACGAAGGTTGGTTGTACCTGGCCGTGGTGATGGATCTGTACTCTCGTGCCATCGTCGGCTGGTCGATGAACCGGCGTATGACCCAGCAGCTGATCGCTGACGCGTTGACAATGGCGCTGTTCCGGCGTGCCTTCCCGAAGGGCACGATCATTCACTCGGATCGCGGCAGTCAGTACTGTGCAACGCGTTACCAGCGGCTCATCAAGCGCAATGGATTACGTTGCAGCATGGGACGCCGGGCGACCTGTTACGACAATGCCGCGATGGAGAGTTTCTTCCACACGTTGAAAGTCGAACTGGTGCATCGGGAACGATACGGCTCGAGACGTTCGGCAACCGCCAAGATCTTTGAATACATCGAGGTGTACTACAACCGGCAACGCAAGCATTCTGCTATCGGACATCAGATCCCCATGCTGTTCGAACAGAAAAGTCCTTAACCGCGTGTCCGGGAAAACGGGGGAAGATCACATCATCCGTTGATGAGGCGTGGCCGGCGGATGATAGCGCTTGTGCACCCACGCACCGTCACGGTGCTTCGCGGCGAGCTTGAACGACGGTTGGAAGAAATTCACGAACAGCCGTACCGAGGCGTAGAGCTCCGCGAGTGTTGCCGCAGCGACCGGACCTTCCAGGCGCCGATAACCGACTATCTTGCGCACGATCGCGCCGTTCTTCTGTTCGATCCAGGCTTGGTCATTCTTCCGATAGGGGCGGCAACGCGTAAACTCGATATTCGCGCTCACGCAATAATCGCGCAGCCTCGTGTTTATGAACACCGAGTCGTTGTCCGTGTCGAGACCACGCATTGGCACCGGCATCAGGCGTCGTACCTCCGTGAGCACCGCAGTCAACAGCGTCTGCTCGCGCACCAGCAGCGGGGCACATTCCGTCCATCCCGTCGCGATGTCAGTCACCACCAGCGTCTGCGTAAAACTGCCACTGGCGACCGGACCGCTGTGCGAGACCAGGTCGGCTTCGAAAAAGCCTGGCGGGGGATCACCCCAATCCCCGAACGTCCGGATCGGTACGCTTCGCCGCAGCGCCGTCGAGCCCACTGCGCGGTGCCGATTCTTCCGCCCGGCTGTCTTCACCGCGCGCAGCGCCCGATCCAGCGTCGCGGCACTCATGCGCAGCAACTGACAGCGGACCTCGGCATCCAGTTGCAAGTGGCCGTGGCGTTCCATCGCGCCGAGCAACATCGGTATCAACGGTCGCAACCGCTTGCCACAAATCCGGTCGGACGCTTCCCAGATCACCACCAGCGCCGCCCGTACCGCATCGCCGTACAACCGGCGTTCGCGGCGCGCACCCCCTGAGCTATCCGCCAGGTCGCTGCACAGCAGCCGCATCGCGTGCTTGCGATGAAAGCCCGTCACCGCCGCGAACTCATCCAAAATCCGCGTCTTCTCCGCTCGACCACTGCTTGCGTATCGACTGCGGATCGCGCCCACCAAGTCATCACAACTCGTCATGCTCAACGTCCTCATGCCCGCCCCCGATTGTTTCGTCTCGGGAGC
>CAYUMA010000570.1:0-2533 GCA_964445675.1 uncultured Pseudomonadales bacterium
GGCCGCTCGCGCCGTCGAGCGCACCGGCGACGACGAGCAGCCGGCTATCGAGCACAAAGCCCATCGCGACCGCCGCCAGGCCCGCATACGCATTCAGAATCGAGATCACCGTGGGCATGTCCGCGCCGCCGATCGGGATGATCAGCAACACACCGAACATCAACGACAGCACGATCAGCGTCGGAAACGCGATCATCGAATACGGCCCCGTCGGATCGACGACCAGCAGCACGCCGACGCCGAGCGCGAGCAACAACAAAGCGAGGTTCGTGATGTTCTGCAGCGGGTAGATGACCGGGCGCTGCGGAATCCAGGAGACGCCGTGCAATTTTCCGGCAGCCATCAAGCTGCCGGTCAACGTGAGAAACCCGAGCAGCGTTTCGATGACGATCGCCGTCATCCGGAATCCGGTCAGTTGCTCGGGGTCGTCGCCGAACCAGAGGTAAAACTTCGCGGTACCGACGAGTCCCGCGGCGAGCCCGCCGAACGCGTGCGACAGCGCTGTCCGCTGCGGCACCGCGGTCAGCGCGACGCGCGACAGCGGAACGCCGACGATGATTCCGCCGAGCAGTGCCGCGATCACCCAGTAGTGGTGGATGACCTCGGGACGGCTCCAGGTCGCGGCGATCGCGAGCGCCATTGCGGCCACGCCGGCGGAGACGCTGCGGCGCGCCGACTTCGGCGCGTTCATCCAGTACAGCGCGAGAATGAACAGTACGATCGCGGACAGGTAAGCCAGTTCGACGAAGATGTGCGTCATTTTTTGACTTCACTCTTCACTTCGGCGCGCTCTTTGAACATCCGGATCATCCGCTCGGTGATCAGGAACCCGCTGACGATGTTCGTCATCGATGCGAAGAGCGCCACCGCGCCGAGGATGCGGATCTCAGTCGGGAAGTCGGAGCCGGTGATCAGAATGGAACCGACGACCGAGATTGCCGAGATCGCGTTCGTCAGCGACATCAGCGGCGTGTGCAGCAGCCGCGATACACGGCCGATGACCCCGAGGCCCACGAAGGTCGCGAGCACGAGAACCGTCAGCGAGTTCCAGTCGTTGCCGGTTGCGCCCGATCGCGCGACGTCGGCCGCCGCGGTGGCAGTCCCTGCGGCGAACGCCGCGCATAAGAGCACGAGCGGTCGAATCATGATGGTGTCCTCCCCGATGGTTCCAATGGGTGTCTGTGCACCCGTAATGAGTCAGAGCCTAACAGACTCGTAGAGGTTGGCTTAATAGAAGTTCGTAAAGTGGCCGACGACTACATCCCGGCGACCGCGGCTGAGTCGGTGACGATCTGCGCATCGGCACAAGCGAGCACGATGCTGGCCGGCCAGTCGGGATCGTAGTGCGTGAGCGCGGCGATCCTGCGCAGCGCCTCCCCCTTGCCGGCGCCGAGCAGCAGCAGGATGGCGGATCTCGAGTGTTGCGCGATCGTCCCGGTACCCACACTGACGCCGTATGCCGGCACGTCGGCGAGATCCCGGAACTGCGGGAACGTCGCCAGGTTGTCGCGCCGCGTCTGCAGCGTCAGCGCGATGACGCGCGTGCGTTCGTGCGCCGACGACCCGCGTGGATTGAACGCCACGTGACCGTCGGTGGAACCCGAGGCGAGCAAAAAGACGTCGATCCCACCGAGGTGTTCGATCAGCGCTTCATAGTCGTCGGGCGCCGCGGGATCGGGGACGTGCAGATTCTCGGGCGGAATGCGGGATCGTTGCGGGACAGCGGCATTGAGAACGCCGCGAATTTCGACTTCACCGAATCCCCGACAGCTGTAGTGCGCATCGGCCGGACACGAGGCCCACGTCGTGCCACGCGGTTCGACGTATTCATCCATCATCACGAGATGCAGGCAGCGCAGGTCCGCGTTCGTTGCGGCGGCGATCTGCGCGAGCGCCGCGTACGTTGTGCGTAGCGAGCGTCCGCCGGGGCAACCGAGCGTCATGCGTCCACGCTCACGCGCGCGTTCCAGGCGCACGAGTGCTTGCTCGGCCGCAAACGCACCTGCCGCGACCGGTGTGTCGAATACGCTGACCGGAATGTGACTCGCGGTGACGACGGGCTCGGACATTTCTCGGTTCGCGTGCCTGCGTCACGCCGCGGTCAGACGCGCATCCCGCCGCCGGGAAACAACGTCTGGCCGGTGAAGTACGAAGATTCGTCACTCGCGAGGAACAGCGCCGTGTTGGCGATTTCGAGCGGCTGGCCGAGGCGTCCCATCGGCGTCAGTTCCATGATGCGTTGACGCCCGAGCGGGTCGTCGCGAAACCCTTGCGTCATCGGCGTTTCGATGAAGCCGGGACCGATTGCGTTGACGCGAATGCCGTGTTCGACCAGTTCCATTGCGAGCACTTGTGTCAGCATCTCGACGCCGGCTTTGGACACGTTGTAGTCGGCCGCGCCGGGCAGCGCGACCCGCGCGGCGACCGACGCGATATTGATGATGCTGCCCTTGATGCCCTTCGCGATCATGTGCCGCGCCACGGCGCGGTCGGTCAGCATCACGCCGGTCAGGTTGATCTTCAGCACCCGCTC
>CAYUMA010000571.1:0-10426 GCA_964445675.1 uncultured Pseudomonadales bacterium
TGCTGGCCAGGGAAACTGCGCGGGATGCGCCGGATGCGGTGCGTCAGGTGATCACTTTCGGCACTCCGGTGGTCGGCGGACCCAAGTACACGCAGGTCGGCGCGCGTTACGTCAGGCTCGGCTTCGACCTCGACGCGCTCGAAGCCACGGTGGCCGAACGCCATCGGAAACCGATTGCGGCACCGGTTACCGCGATCTACAGCCGGGCGGATGGAATCGTCGCGTGGCGTGCCTGCATCGACCCGTGGACACCCGACGTCGAGCACGTAGAGGTCGGCTCCACTCATCTGGGTCTCGGCTTCGATCCGGACGTCTACCGCATCATTGCACAGCGTCTCGCCCGGCCGCGCGCCCCGGCTCGCATGTCAGGCGCAGCGTAGCAATAGAGCGTTCGCGTGATGCGCAGACGTGAACGGAGCGAGAGCCCCGCCGAGAGTCAACGTTGCGACAGCGGGAATCCTTCCGACGGCGGCGTCTCCAGGCGGTAATGCAGCGCTCGGCCGCCCTGGGTAGTTGTCTGCAGTGCGACCCAGCGGCCGTCGCCATTGTCGTAGCTGACGGCGATTTGAAAGTCGCCGCCCTTCAGTTCGAGCAACGACACCGCCGATTCGGCCACGAGTACCTGCTCGACCGGTTGATACGCGCCGGTCTGGCCGTTCAGCAGTTCGCGGTGTTGCCGCAGCGTGTCGGCGTCCCAATACGCGTAGCTCGCGATGCAGGCGGGTAACGCCCGGCGCTGCTCGCCGTCGCTCGACGACACATCGACTTCGAAGCCCGCTGCATTGCGTCTGCCGGCCAGCGACGTCCGGGTTCCGTTCACGTGGGTCTCGGTGTCGATCGATTCCAGACAGCCGGCACGCCAGTTCTCCACCGCGGAATGCTGGTATCGGAAAACCGGTATCCGAAGCACCTTGACGGTGAACTCGGCTTGCGAGGTGACCCGCACGGCATCGCTCGTCGGGTCGCGCTCGACGTTGAAGCGATGGGTGCCGATCCGCTTGTCATCGAGGTAAACGCCGAACAGAGATTCCTGGGCGTGCGCGCCGAGCGGCAACCCCAGCGACAATATGAAAATGCAGGCGTTGCGCATGTCAGTCCTCCTTCGTGATGCGTGCGTCGACAGCTCCGATCGCCCAGCCGAGTATCGGAAGGCGCCTGTACACGCCTTCTGAGCTGTCCCAGAAGTCCTGATGAAAACGGATCCGGCCAGAGTCGTCGAAGCGCAGCTGGGTCATGCCGATGGTGCGCGCCTCTGTGCCCCCGTCGGGAAACGTCACGCGCATGCGCCAGCGCAGATAAAGATCGACGCCACTGATCACGGTATCGTCGAGATCGACCTGGATGCGTATACCGCGGCCGCTGAGGCGTTCGAAGTGACGCGTCAGTGCGGCGTGGTCTTCGGTAACGAACAGCGTATCGCTGAAATACACCGGGTCACCGTACAGCTCTGCCACGCGGGCGGCGACCTGCGGTTGTTCGATCGACGTGAAGAACGTGACGAAACGTTGCGCCGCTCCGCTCGGAACCGGCGCGGCCGCCACGCGATCGAGGGCCTGCTGATAACGTTCCGGATAGCGTGGTTGCGAGCTGCCGGTGCAGCCGCAGAGCAATGTGCTCAGCGCCAATGCGGCGAACAGGCCTATGGGCGCGATCGATCGAGTACTCATGCAGGCACGCTAAGCGCTGGAGCGTGAAGCGGGTGTGAAGAAGTGGTCCGCCGGCGTTCACACCGATCTCACGCCAGCGCTGCGATAGTCGGGCTCCTAATGGTCGGTCGGGATGTGCGATGGAGGCTATGCGGCGTGGGTCGTGAACGACGGCATCAGCAGCGGACGCGCCGTGCACAGTGACGTACTGGATGAACCGTTTGCAGCGCGTCGTTACCCGAGGCCGATTTTCGTACGGATTCGTCAGCGGCCGGAGCGCCGCCGCTGCATTGCGGCGCGATCTGCGCAGGCATGGTGCAGCTTGATCGCATCGGAGAGGGTTTCGTCAGCCATTGCCGTGACGAACCGCTGGCACACGAGTTCCACTATCGCATCTGGATGCTGCTGGCCGACGTCGATCGCCTGGATGCGCTCGCGGCGAGCAGCGCGCTGTTATCGGTCGACCGCTTCAATCTGCTGTCGATCCGGCCGCGCGCCTGTCTCCCGGATTGGCCCGGCGACACCGTTCGTGCGCGCGCGAATGCGGCAATTCGCATGGCCGGACACCCGACCTGGAACGGCCCGATGCTGTTGCTGCACCAACCAGCGTCTTGGGGGGCGGGTTTTAATCCGGTGCGGTTCGTATTCTGCATGGACGAATCAGGCTGTCGCATCGAATACGTCCTCGGTGAAATCAACAACACACCGTGGGGCGAGCGGCACACCTTCGTCCTGCGCGCGCAGAACCCCGGGCGGTGCGTGGAATTCGAGTTCGACAAGGCATTTCACGTATCGCCGTTCAACCCGATGTCGCAGCGTTATCGATGGAGGATCGAATTCGATGACAAGTGTATCCGTGTCGGCATGAGTCTGTGGCAGCACGGCAGCACGGTGTTGCGGTCGGCGCTGTATCTGCGAACCGCACCCGTGACGGCGCGCGCGCTGCGTCGAGCGGCATTGCGGTATGCCGCGCAGCCGCTCGTGCACCTGCTGCGCATCTATCGGCAGGCGGCAACGCTGTGGATACGCCGCGCGGTCTTTCACAACCATCCGAAATACGCAATGCACTCATGACCACGGAAGCTCGCGGTCGTGTATCCAACGGTGCGGGCTGGCTCGATTCGAGCTGCCGACGGCTTCTGGCTGCGCGGCTCGACGGACTCGTGAAAGGCGGTCTGGCATTACACGATGCCGATGGAACGGGGCGCCTAGCGCACGGGGCACGTGCACCGTGAACGCTCACGCCATCATCAACGCAGTGCTGTTTCAGGCGACCTGGTTCGCGGCGGTTCTGGGCGGAACCTTCGGCGCGCTCATTGCGTGCGCGGTGTTGGCAGCGCACGTGCTGGCGCGCAGCGGCTGGCGTGATCTGGCGCTCGGCGCCGTGGTCGGGGTGGTCGGCCTGGGCCTCGACACGCTCTGGATCTACAGCGGAATTCTCGACTACCACGGCGCCGCCGTCGCGCCGCCCTGGATCGTGGTGTTGTGGGTTGCCGTGGGGCTGTCGTTGAACCACAGCTTGTCGATGTTCATCGGTCGTCCGTGGGCGGGCAGCGCGCTGGTCGTCGTCGCCTGTCCGTTGTCCTACATGGGCGGTGCGGCGTTGGGCGCCGTCATTATACCGGCGCCGCTGCCGCTGGTCGCCGTCGCGCTGGGATGGGCGCTCGTGTTCGGCACGTTGTTTGGCATCGTCGCCCCCTTCTTCAATCGTCAGTTCGAGGAGATCGCCTGATGGGAATCGCTCATGCAATCGCCGAACGTGGCTACGTCCCGGACTTTCTGGTGCGCCGCGAGATCCGCCGACTGATCCGCGATCGTCTGCACGACGAGCGGCGCGGCACGCCCGCGCTGCGCGCCGAGCGATTCGATGCGCTGATCGACACGCTCGGACGCAGCCCCGTGGCGTTGCACACCGATGCGGCGAACGCACAGCACTACGAGGTGCCGACGGAATTCTTCCGGCGGGTGCTCGGCCGACACCTCAAGTACAGCGCCTGTCTCTGGCACGACAGCACGAAGCATCTCGACGTTGCCGAGGCGAACATGCTCTGGCTATACGCGCAGCGCGCTGAGATGCGTGATGGCCAACGCATTCTTGATCTCGGCTGCGGCTGGGGCTCGTTTTCACTGTGGGCGGCCCAGCGGTATCCGCAATCCGAGTTCACCGCGGTTTCGAATTCGCGCACGCAGGGCGCGTTCATCGAGAAGCAGGCGAAGCGGCTTGACCTGCGCAATCTGCAAGTGGTCACGGCCGATGCCAATGCGCTCGATTTCCCCGCACAATCGTTCGATCGAGTGATCTCGGTGGAGATGTTCGAGCATGTGCGCAACTACGATGCACTGCTCGAGCGGATCGCGCGCTGGCTCGCAACGGACGGTAAGTTGTTCGTCCACATCTTCTGTCATCGCGAGCTGATGTATCCATTCGAGACCGACGGCGACGACAACTGGATGGGGCGGTATTTCTTCACCGGCGGGCTGATGCCGGCCGCGAATACGCTGAGACACTTTCAGCGGCACTTGCGGATCGACAACGGCTGGGTGTTGTCGGGTCGTCACTACCAGCGCACAGCCGCGGCGTGGCTCGCGCGCATGGACGCGCAGCGGGCGCAGATTCGGCACGTGCTCGCGCATGTCTATGCAGGCGATACCGATCTGTGGGTGCAACGCTGGCGCTTTTTCTTCATGGCCTGCGAGGAGATGTTCGGCTACGGTGATGGCAATGAATGGCAGGTGTGTCATTACCTGATGAGTCATCCGCCGAGCGACCGATGAAACGAACTGGCGTACACGCACGCCTCGGACGCGCCTTCGCGCTGCAGATCGCGGCGATAAGCGTCGCCGTCATCGCCGGCGTGTTCGGCATCAACTTCATCGTTTCCGACGTGCTGTCGCGGGAGGCGCTGCAGGGAGAGGCCACGCACTTCTGGAAACGCCTCGCTGAGAATCCCGCGCAGCCGCTGCCCGACACCGACAACATGAGCGGCTATCTTGCCCGCGATGGAGATTTCGCAGCCGTACCGGAGCCGCTTCGGGCCGAGGCGCCGGGGTTCCGCCGCGTCGATTTTCAGGGTGAGCGGCCGCTCTTGTTCGTCAGCGACGGGCCGGGACGGCGGCTGTTTCTCGTGTTCCGCCAGCAGCAGGTCTCGAAGCTGACGCTGTACTTCGGCGTGATTCCCGGGGCGTTCGTGTTGCTCTTGATCTACGCGCTGTCGTTCGTCACCTATCGACTGTCGCAGCGCGCGGTTTCACCGCTGGTCAGCCTCGCGCAGCGACTCGAGGCTTACGAACCGATGCGCACGGGAGGGCAGCGTCTCGATCTGGACGACCTGCGCGGCAGCGCCGATGCCGAGGTGGTAACGATGATCGAGGCGCTCGATCGATTCACGCGCCGGCTCGAGGCCTTTGTACTGCGGGAGCGCAATTTCACGCGAGATGCGAGCCACGAGCTGCGCACTCCGATCGCCGTAGCGCGCGCCTGCCTGGATCTGTTGGAGCGCGACAAGCAGCGCTCCGCGACGGATGCGGCCTCACTGGATCGGATGCGCCGGGCCGTGACTCAGATGCAGTCGCTGATCGAAAGTCTGCTGCTGCTCGCGCGCGAGGACGAGCTGCGTTCGCTGGATGAAAAGACCAATGTCAACGCGGTGGTGGCCGAACAGGTCGATCTGCTGACCGAACTCGCGCGCGAATCCGGCAATACGGTGCGTGTGGTCGAGGAGGGTAATCTGATCGTGGACGCTCCGCCGAGAATGATCGCCATTGCGCTGACCAATCTGCTGCGCAACGCGTTGACGTACAGCCGCGACGGCGTCGTGATGGTGACTGTCGGCCCGGCATCGGTGTCGGTGTGCGACACCGGTGCCGGGATGAGTGCCGAGGATCTACAGCGCATTTTCGAACCGTTCTTCCGCGGCGAGGCAGCACGGCAGCAGCCGGCCGCCGGACACGGTCTCGGACTCGCAATTGTGCGCCGGCTGGTCGATCAGTTCGGCTGGTCGCTGGATCTCGCGAGTACCCCCGGCAGCGGTACAACGGTGACGTTGCACTTTACCGGCGAGCAAAGCGGTCAAGGCGCGCGGATTCGAAACCCCAATCCCTGCACGGTCTCGATCATTTCCTGATCGAAGCCTCGGTCGATTAATCGCCGCAAGTTGTAGAGGTGGCTGCGTAGCGCGTCGCTGTCCGGTACATCGTCGCCCCACAGCGCGCGCTCCAGGCCTTCGCGGCTGACGATGTTGGGCGACTCGCGCATCAGCAATCGTAGGATTTCGAACTGTTTTCGCGACAGGCGGATGCGACGTCCGGCGCGGGTCACGTCGGCGGTAGCGGAGTCGAGCATGAGATCGGCGATGACGTAGCGGGTCGCGAACGCATCACTCTGGCGCCGGCGAATGATCGCGCCGAGCCGTGCCTCGAGTTCGGGCATTGCGAATGGCTTGACCAGATAATCGTCGGCACCGGCGTCGAAACCGGACAGCTTGTCGTCGAGCTGATCGCGCGCCGTCAGCATGATGATCGGGACACCCGATTGTGCATCGCGGCGCAAGCGGCGGCAGATCTCGAGTCCGTTCACGCCCGGCAGACCGATGTCGAGCACGATCGCGTCATAGGGCTGTGTCGCCGTAAGGTGCAATGCCGTCAGACCATCGGCTGCGTAGTCGATGACGAAGCCGACGGCCTCGAGGTACGCACCGATGCTCTCGGCGAGCGGGCGGTGGTCCTCCACCAGCAGGACTGCAAGACGCTCGCTCATGCGGGGTGCATCGACATGCCGGCAAGCATACCGGTTCGCGCCAGAACGCATCGGGCTACTCATCGCTGTTCATGAACCCCAACAGATGCAACAGGCTGGTGAACAGATTGAATATCGATACATACAGCGTCACCGTCACCATCACGTAGTTTGTTTCGCCACCGTGGATGATGTTGCTGGTCTCGTACAGGATGAGGCCAGACATCAACAGCACGAACATCGCCGATACGGCGAGCGAAAGGCCGGGAATCTCCAGAAACACTGCGCCAAGACCCGCCGCGAATCCAACCAGGATTCCAACGGTGAGGAACGAACCCATGAAGCTCATGTTTCTTCGAGTGACGAGCGCGTATCCGGAGAGACCGGCGAACAGCGCGCCGGTGCTCGCGAACGCAGTCAGCACGATCTGCGGTCCGTTGGGCAGCGCGAGATACGTGTTGAGAATCGGCCCCAGCGTATAGCCCATAAAACCGGTGAGCGCGAAGACGAGACCGATCCCGGCCGCCCGATCGCGAAACTTGGCCGTCAGGAACAACAGGCCGAAATAGCCGGCCAGCGTGACGATGAGGCCGGGGTGCGGCAGGTTCAGGGCCATCGATAGCGTGGCTGCGAGCGCGCTGAACGCGAGTGTCATCGCGAGCAGCAGGTAGGTGTTGCGAAGGACCTTGTTGCCGGCGGTGGCCGTGGCAATCGAACGTGTCGATTTTCCAAGAACGCCTGCCGGGGTGTGATCGATCGAGTTCATGAGTCGTGCTCCTATTGCATCAAACTTGGTGAGTCAACGAAGCGTCGACGCGGCGCAAGCGGCGCGGTGTCGACCGGTCGCGCGAGTGACGCAAGTCGAGGCGGCGCGAAACGCTGCGTCCGAAGCGTGACGCGGCGCGACCGATCGCCCGGAAGGCGTCGGTCTCGGTGTCTTCGATGACGACCTCGCCCATCCCGTTGAACGTCGCCTGGATGCGACAGCGTGTGTCGATCCCGCCGCGTGGTCCATTGACGTCCGAAAAGCGGACCTTGATCCGCCGGACTCGCTCAGCAGCGCTCGCCAGTGCGAAGCGCAGGCGGCGCTCGGTGTAGAGGCGCAACGCGTCGGTGAGAGAGATGCCGTTCGTCTGGATGTCGATCTGCATGTTGGCGGTCCTCTGGTGTATTGACACAGGTCAACCGTAGCCATCGACCGTGCTTCCGAAAATTCGATTGTTGCTACGGATCGCTTCGGAAATTCCGAACGTTGCTCCGGGCTACCTGCTACGTGCGCTTGATCGAGTGTTTTGCGGCGGGGCTAAGCATCGAACCTTCATCCGGCGCTACTTCGACGCGAAGATGCGGTTGCGCGCGGCATCGCTTATGGCGATGACGGCGGGATGCTTCAGGCGCCGCTCCGGGGAGATCGCGTAAAAGCGTTCCGACACGTCCGATGTGCGGCCGACGACGATCACCCGATACATCGAACAGATCTCCCGTTCGATCGCCGAAGGCCCCGGGAAAACGCCGGCACCCTCCATGCCGAACGCCTTCAGCAGCGCGCTGTCGTCGAACTCGCAGGCGATCTTCGGCGTGACGTCGTTGCGCTCCAGCCATGCATCGATCTGGCTGCGCAGCGCCGTGCCGGGACGCGGCAGCAGGAGCGGTGCGTTGTCGAGCGACGTCGGAAAGGGCCGGCGCGTCCGCTTCCAGGTACTGCGTTTGCAGAAGAATGTGGTGCCGCATTCGCCGAGGAAGTGGCTGTAGGCTCTGATGTTGATGCCTTGCGGCGCCGGCCGATCCGACAACACCACGTCGAGGTTGTGGAGTGCGAGTTCCGCAAGCAGTTCTTCCAGGCCCTTCTCGATGCAAACGATGCGGAACTGATCCTTCAGGTCCAACGCGGGCGTGATCATGCGGTGCGCGACCAGCTTCGGCAGCGTCTGTGTGATGCCGACGTTCAGAACGGACGGCGCGGCCGGCAGCCGGTTGCGCACGACCTGCGCGAGCTCGCCGCCCACCGTGAATATCTCCTCGGCGTATCGGTACACCAGATGCCCGGTTTCTGTGAGCACCAGCCGCCAACCGACGCGATCGAACAGCGGCTGACCGATCGCCTCTTCCAGCAGGCGAAGCTGACCGCTGATCGTCTGCGGCGTGACGTGCAGCAGCTGGCCGGCGCGGGTGACGCCGCCGTGTTTCGCGACGGTATAAAAGTACTGCAGGTGTCCGTAGTTGAGGTGTCGCAAATGCGCAGGCTCAGTGATCGTCCGGGGTCAGATTCGCGGTGACCCGTGGGCTTGTCTCCTCGGGTGCCGGCGCCGAAGTGTCCGCAGCGACGCGCGTTCGCGAGTAGCCGATCGATACCAGGATGGACAGCGCGAGGATGGTCGCGATGATGCCGAGCGACCAGCCGATCGGGAACTTGCCGTCGAATAGCTCGTTCAGCCACACCATCTTCAGGCCGACGAAGATCAGAATCACACCGAGCCCATATTTGAGAAATACGAAGGACTTCATTGCGTTTGCCAGCATGAAGAACATCGCGCGCAGGCCGAGGATTGCGAAGATGTTCGACGTGAAAACGATGAAGGGCTCGTTGGTCAGTGCGAAGATTGCCGGCACCGAGTCGACCGCGAAGATGATGTCGGTAAATTCGATGAACAGCAGCGCGACGAACAGCGGCGTCACCAGTAAACGACCGTCGATGCGCACCCAGAAACGGTCGCCGTGTAACACCGGCGTCATCGGCACAAAGCGCCGGACCAGACGCACGATTGGATTGGCGTCCGGATCGAGCGGCTTCTCCGGTAGTACGAGAATCTTGATGCCGGTGGCGATCAGCAGAATACCGAAGAAAAGCATGACCCAATGGATCTGCATCAGCACGCTGCCGAGCGAGATGAACAGCGCGCGAAAGATCAACGCGCCGAGGATTCCGTAGAAGAGTACCCGGTGCTGAAGTCGCGGCGGAATGGCGAAGTAGGAGAACACCGCCACGAAGACGAAGATGTTGTCGACGGCGAGCGCCTTTTCGACGACGTAGCCGGTCAGAAATTCGACGGCGGTGGTTTCGGCCAACGCCTGCGTGTCCAGACCCGCGAGCTCCGCTCGACCGGGAAAGCTCGTCTTCATGTAGTAGTAGAGCACCGCGTTGAAAGCGAGCGCGAGGCAAACCCAGACGGTGCTCCAGATTGCTGCCTCGCGAGTCGACACTTCGTGCGCGGTGCGATGGAACACGCCGAGGTCGAGCGCTAGCATGACGAGCACGAATGCGGCGAATCCGATGTAGAACGACCAGTACTCGGCCATCGGAAACAACAGGATGTCATGCATCGGGCTAAGCCCTTGATCGAATTGAGTGCGCACAGACTAGACGCGAACGGAATCTTCCGAAAGATCGAGTTTATCTTGTCGGATGTTCGGTAATCTCGAAGTATCAACAATTGCGTTGCTGCACCGAAGATACCCCGCAACCGGCGGGGCGCCTGATTCCTGCCGGGGACGCCGAAGAATGGTTAGCTGGGGTAATACGCTGATGCGACGCGCAACGCTGCTCGGGCTGTTGGCGCTGATCGGAGTCTGTCCCGCAATGGCTATCGAAGAACCCGCTTATGTGCTCGACCGAAAGGAAGACGGTTACGAGCTGCGCCGCTACGCCGGCTACTGGGTTGCCGAGACTGAAGTCGTGGGCTCCCAGGCCGACGCCGGCAACGCCGGATTCCGCATTCTCGCGAAGTACATCTTCGGCGCGAACCAGAGTCAGCAGTCGATAGCGATGACCGCGCCCGTGGTTCAAGCGTCATCGGAAACGATCGCGATGACGGCACCCGTCACGCAGCAACCAGGCGCTGCTCCCGGGACCTACGTCGTGCAGTTCACGATGCCGTCGCAGTACACGCTGCAGACGCTGCCGCAACCGAACGATGCCCGCGTGCGGTTGCGCCAGCTGCCGGACCGGCTGGTCGCAGTGCGGCCCTACCGAGGTGGTTGGTCGCTCGCGCGTTACAAAGAGGAACTCGGCGCGCTGCGCGAGGCGATGCAGCGCGATCGGCTCGGC
>CAYUMA010000572.1:0-2816 GCA_964445675.1 uncultured Pseudomonadales bacterium
TGCAGTCGCGCATTGGATTCTTCACCTCGCTCATCGACAACCACTCAACGAAGGGGCACCGCCATGGCTGATGAATTCGTCAATGTTCGCTATCTCGTCAACGACGTTGCGAAGTCGCTCGAGTTCTACACAACCCATCTGGGTTTCACGGAACTGACGAACTTGTCGCCGGCCTTTGCGGACGTCGCACGCGGCCAGTTGCGGTTGCTGCTCAGCGGACCCGCCAGCTCCGCCGCACGGCCCATGCCGGATGGGCAAAAGCCGCACGCGGGCGGCTGGAACCGGATCCACCTGATCGTCGACGACATCCGTGCGGAGACTGCCCGACTGCGCGACGCCGGCGTGAAGTTCCGCAGCGACATCGTGACCGGCCCGGGCGGCGCGCAGATCGTGCTCGACGACCCGTCCGGCAACCCCGTCGAACTCTTTCAACCTGCGGGTCAACGCTGAACGTTGGGACGCCAGGTTTGTATCGCATGATCCACGGCATGACCCACTTCACGGTCGGGCTTCATCAACCCGAGGAGCGTCGACTCCCTCACGAGGTCCCCTCATTCCACATGCCAAGCAGGCGCGCCGCGGCATCGATGCGTACATTGCTGTCCACCCGCGCGCCGATCGGTTGCGCCCGCTCGGTGGGCCACACACGCGATTCGAACGCAGCCAGCACCGGTTCGGTCAGGAAACGGCTGCGCGCACCGTAGACGTGCTTGTCGCCCCAACGACTTTGTTGAGTGACGTAGAACCGCAGCGGCGCGACCAGATGCAGGTCGCGCTTTGCGCGCGTCATGGCCACATACAAGACGCGGCGCTCCTCTTCGATGAGTGCTGGTTTGCCGGCGGCGAATTCGTTGGGGAAACTGCCGTCGGTGACGTTCAGCACGAACACCGAGTCCCACTCCTGCCCCTTGGCGGAATGAATCGTCGACAGAATCAGGTAATCCTCATCCTGCAACGGCGGCCCGGCTTCATCGCCGGTCGCTTGCGGCGGATCCAGCGTCAATTCGGTGATGAAACGTTCGCGCGACGGTGACTGCAGTGCGATCAGTTCGAGTTGTTCCAGATCGCCCTGGCGCACATGCGCCGCTTCGTACAACCGCTGCAAATGCGGTTCGTACCACTGCCGTACGCGCGTCATTTGTCCGGCCCACTCGTGCGTGTCGTGCAGTTCGTGCAACAGCTGCACGAGACTGCGCCAGTCGTGCTCGGTCGCCGCGGGCACACGAACGCTCGCGAGTGACTGCAGCGCGAACGCAGCGTCTTCGAGCGCGTTCAAGCACCGGTCCGCGATCGCGGGGCCGATGCCCGGCAGCAACTGCAACGTGCGAAAACCGGCGAGGCGATTGCGCGGGTTGTCGATCCACCGCAGGAGCGCAAGCACGTCTTTGACGTGCGCCGCTTCGAGGAACTTCAGGCCACCGTACTTGACGTACGGGATGTTGCGGCGGACCAGCTCGACCTCGAGCACGTCGCTGTGGTGCGCGCTGCGCATCAGGATCGCCTGCTGTTTCAACGGCGTGCCTTGCTCGCGTTTCTCCAGTATCTGCTCCACGACATAGAGGCACTGGTTGCGATCGTCCTCGACGGTGACATACCACGGCTTCTGCGCCGACGGCTGCTCGCTGTGCAGACGCTTCTGATACTGACGCGTGCCTTCACTCATCAGCGCGTTGGCGGCATCGAGGATCGGCTGCAATGAACGGTAGTTGCGGTCGAGCGTGATGATCTGCGCGGGCGGCGTGAATCGCATCGGGAACTCGAGGATGTTCTCGACCGCGGCCGCGCGGAACGAATAGATCGCCTGTGCATCGTCGCCGACCACACACAACCCGGCGCCGTCCGGTTTCATCGCGAGCAGAATCTCTGCCTGCAGCGTGTTCGTATCCTGGTACTCATCGACGAGCACGTGTTCGAAGCGTTCGCCCAACTGCGCCGCCACCGATGGTTCCTGCGTCAGCAGGTGCCAGTACAGCAGCAAGTCGTCGTAGTCGAGCAGCTGCTGCGTTTGTTTGGCCTCGACATACGCACGGAACAGCTGCGTGAGTTCATCGCCCCACTGCGCACACCACGGATACTGGCTCTCTAACGACTGTACGAGGGTGCAGCGGGTGTTGACGCGGTGCGAATAGATGCCAATGCAGGTGTCCTTACGCGGAAACCGCTTCGCCTGTTTGGCAAAGCCCAGCTCATTACGTTTCAAGTCGATCAGGTCTGCCGAGTCGGCGCGGTCGATGACCGAGAACGACGGATCCAACCCGAGGACGTGCGCATATTCGCGCAACAATCGATTGCCGATCGAGTGAAACGTGCCCGACCACATCATGCGCGTCGCGTTCGGATGGAACGCCGACCGCGGTGCATCGCGCAGCGCCGCATGCGCGATGCGCTCTGCACGTTGCAGCATCTCGCGCGCCGCGCGCCGCGTGAACGTGAGTAGTGCGATGCGCTCCGGCGCAACCCGCTGCAGCAGCAGAAATGCGACGCGGTGTGCGAGCGTGTTGGTTTTGCCGGTACCGGCCCCGGCGATGATCAACAACGGTCCGGCAACTGCGCCGCGAATCACGTCGTTGTCGGTGCTCGCCCCACCGAAGGTCGCCGCCTGCAGTTGCGCCGGATTCAGGTTGCGACCAAACGTCGCAGACTCAACGGAAGTCAGGGCGGCTTTCATGCGCGCAATCATGCCGGATGGCTGTATACAAATACAGTAGCTGCGGTCCTATTCGCCAACGTCACTATTCAGCGCGGCCCACTGCGGCGAGCATCCAACCTGGACCGGGTTTCCCGCGCGAGCGGACCGAGCGCTTCGTCGGGAAATG
>CAYUMA010000573.1:0-2118 GCA_964445675.1 uncultured Pseudomonadales bacterium
TCTCGTAGGCATCGGACGTCGGCGGCGTCATGCCCCACCGCCCACGATCCACCGGCTTGCCGATCGTCTTGCGATCGTCTTCGACCCCGAAGCGTCTGCCGGCAACGACGTTCTCGAAATACGCATCGCGCCGCAGCTCGATACGCCCGTAGTCTTTCCACGTGTCCGGGTAGCCGACCTTCGGATTGAACGTCGCGATCTTGGCCATCGCCCGTTCCTTCGTCTCGTCGCTCATCCATGGCCGCGACATGATGTCGTCGCGCATGGCAAGCAATACGTTCCGAACGAGCTCCTGCATCCGGGCCTTGGCTTCAGGAGGGAAGTACTTGTCGACGTACTTCTTTCCCAGCGCGTCGCCTAGAAGCTGGTCGGTTGATTCGACGCAGCGCTTCCAACGCGGCTTCAGTTCGGCGGCACCGCCCATGTAATGTCCGTAGAACGCGAATTGCTCGTCCACGAACGGCTGGGAAAGCGAATCGGCCATCGCGTTCAACACATGCCACTTGAGGTAGGTCTTCCAGTCGTTGAGGGAGGCCTGCTGGAGCTGGCGGTCGACCTCCTGCATGTACTTCGGCTGATCTACGTTGAGGTCGACGCCTTCTTGTAGCTGCTTGTGCTTGAAGTATTCCGTCCAGTCGAAATGCGGAGTCATGGCACGCAACTGGCTGAACGTCGTGTTGTGATCGGTCGCCGCCGGATCCCGCAGCGTGACGTTGTCGAGAAACGCCTCCGCCAGCTTCGTCTCCATGCCCATGATCACGCGGGCACCCTCCGTCGCGGCATTCGCGCTCCAGCCGGCCAACGCGAACATGGAGACGATGTGGGCCTGGTACTTTTCGCGAGCTTCCTTGAATCGCGCGTCCGGCTTCAGATAGTAGTCTCGCTCCGGCATCGCGAATCCGCTCGCTCCGAGGTTCGCCAGAACGTGCACCGGCTTGTGCGGGTCCTGTTGGCCGGTCAAATTGAACGGAACGGCGATGGCGACGTCGTGCAACTCGGCCATCACGCGTTGGAGTCCGGCGATGTCCTTGGCGCCGTCGATCTTCGCGAACCAGGGCTTCAACGGTAGGGAACCGCGCGCGTTGACGCGCGTTTCGTCCATGCAGGAGCCGTAGTAGTCGCCGATCAAGCGCTGCGCGCTTCCGTTGGCGGCGCCTTGATCCTTCTCCGCGGCCTCCAAGATTCCCTTCAACTTATCCTTTGAGCTCTCGCCAGCTTGCCAACGCTTGCTCCAGCGGGTCATCGACGCGGGAATGGGGTTTCTCGCCCGCCACGCCCCGTTGGCGAAGGCATAGAAGTCCACGCAGGGATCGGTCGCCCGATCGATGTCCGTGACGTCGATGCTGTGTAGCTGGGCCGGCTGAGAAAAGGAAGGCGATGCAGACAGCACCGCCAGCGATAGCGTCGCGAGAATGCGCATGAGGGGGTCTCTCCGCTGAAGTAACTGGCCTTGGCACCTGATGTCGGGTCGCCATTCTAGACCGACCCGGCGGTCGTTACGGTTCCGCCACCCGGTTTCGGCTTGACCGCGCGGTCCGTTATGCGTAAAATTTAGCGGAATACGTGTAGTTTGGCGAGGCAGACGTGTCGAGGTATCTCCAAATGTTCCGGGTCCACCGTAGGCCATCGCTTCTGGGCGCCATCGTCCTTGCGAATGTTCTTTTCTTCGCAAGCGCCGAGGCGGCGATCACTCTGGTGCAGCACGTGGGCAAGGATGCGGGCACCACGACCTCGTCGACGCTCGCGTTCCCGGCGAACAACACCGCGGGCAATTGGCTGGCCGTTGCCATCCGCGCGGGACGTCAAGGACAGGTCTTCACGGTCACCGACACACGTGGCAACACCTACCGGCGCGCGCTGCAGTTCAACGAGACGCTGGACACCGTGACGATGGGGTTGTTCTACGCGGAAAACATCGCGGGGGGTCCGAACACGGTGACGGTGTCGGACACGATCACCGGCGGGACGCTCCGGTTCGCGATCCTGGAGTATTCCGGGGTGGCGACCTCCAGCTCTCTCGACGGGACGCCGGCGGTGGCGGAAGGGACCAGCACGTCACCCTCCAGTACGCCGACTACGACGACGGCGAGCGGCGACTTGATCTTGGGCGTGCTGTCG
>CAYUMA010000574.1:0-2357 GCA_964445675.1 uncultured Pseudomonadales bacterium
GTTTCTGATCAAGGAAAACCATATCGCCGCCGCCGGATCGATTGCGGCGGCGGTCAAGCAAGCGCGCGACATTGCACCCGGCGCGCGCGTCGAAATCGAAGTTGAGAATATCGAGGAGTTCCGCACAGCGCTGATTGCCGGCGCGGATATCATCATGCTCGACGATTTTTCGGAATCGGATGTGCATCAAGCGGTCGCGATCAACCAAGGGCAGGCAAAGCTCGAGGTGTCCGGCGGCGTGACGCACGCGCGCATCGTCGCGATCGCGGCATCGGGCGTCGACTTCGTCTCAATCGGCGATATCACAAAACGCGTTCAGCCCATCGACCTGTCGATGCGATTCGAGAACTGAACGGGGTGTTGAACCAAAAATGCATCGCACGCAAGCCTTCCTCATCCACCTTGGCATCAGCCTGTCCATATTCGCGGTACTCGCCTATCTCGTGGTGGACGTCTGGTATCCCGACTTCTTCTTCCACACCGATGGCGGCTGGCAAGGATTGCGCCTGCTGCTCGGCGTCGACCTCGTACTCGGACCTCTGCTGACATTGATCGTTTACCGCGCCGGCAAACCCGGACTGCGATTCGACCTCACCGCGATCGGCGTCGCGCAAGCCACGTGCCTCGCCGCCGGGATATGGATCGTCCACGGCGAGCGACCGTTGGCGATGGTTTACGTTGACGGTTCGTTCTATAGCGTCACCGCGCAGTCGTTCGAGGAAGTAAACGCCCCAGTACCGGACCTCGATGCGTTCCCGGGTCGGTATCCAAAATGGGTGAGCGTCAAGCTACCGGAAGATCCAATCGAACAGTCGAAGGTCCGCGGCGAAATGTTCCGCGGCGGCCGCATGCTCTCGACGGTGTCCGACTACTACGTTGCGTTCAAGCCCGAAGATGTCGACGTGCACGAAGAACGCAGCATCGACGAGATCAAGGATCGGGATCGCGACTCGTTGGCGCTACCACGATGGATACAAGATCACGGTAGCGCGCCGACCGACTATCGATTTTTCCTGTTTGGCGCGCGATACGCGTACGCGTACCTCGGATTTTCCGTCGACACCGGTAAGTTCGTTGGGTTTCTGAACACGCCGGCGCCCCTCTAGAAGAACCAATACTCCTGCGGTTTCGGCCGTACATTCGTCAATTCGGCGCGGCGTCGCGCCAACTCAGTGAGAAAATCTGTGTCTGAAGCGGAGCGTGCATAACCTTCGAGCAGATCGAAATAGCGGTCGCTCGCATCAGGATCAGTTTTCCGCAACATTTGCATCCACGGATACACCAGCCCGCGCAACAGTGCATACCGCTGCGAGTCGCGCGACGTCGACGCGTAATGTTGCAGCAGTTGATCAATCGCGGGTTGGAATAATGGGTCGAGGCCCAGCGCGGACAACAGCAGATCTTCATCAGACTCGCCCGGTCGACGTTCACTCGGCGGAACGAACTCATCGAGGAACTGCGAGAACCGAACGTAGATCAGCGGATTCCACGCATCGACCGACATTGCGCGGTGAAATTGCTGATAGGTGCGATCTTTGAGATACCTCGACTCGGGTTCCGCCCGAACTGCCCGGTACAACAGTATTGCTTCGCCCAGCGCTGGAATCCCGCGCTCACCATTGATTCTCTGCGCGACGCGAGAAAACTGAAGCATCCGCTTTTCATCGCCTCGAATCGACGTGACCATCCCGGCGGCAGGCTGGTCCTGGAATACGCCGACGATCGCAACATCGAGCACCAGATACAGCCACATCACCCATCCCCCAACGACTGCGATCGTGACGGTGCTCCGCGGTAGACGGATCACCGCGGCCAGCTGACGATCCTGGTGAGTCGCGAAGAGGGCCGCGGCGCTCGCGCCGATGATGAGGTTTAGTGACAGACTGTAGAAGACGAAGTTCACGAGCGCGTGCGCGCACACCGCAAGTAATGCAATCGCCAGACCCAAGTCGACAAATCGCGGGTCGGTTGGTGCGACTCGAAGGAGCACGCCCGCTCGACGCGCGACCACGCCGACGAACAGCAGCAGGAACAACAGCAGCGGCACGCCGCCTTCCACCAGGAATTGCACGTAGTCGTTGTGCACGAACAGGCCGGCCGTGTCCTGTTCGAGTGTCGACCGAAAACTCGGATACAACAACGGAAAACAGAACACGCCGATGCCGAGCGGATACTGGCCCAGCATCGCAAACGCGGCTCGAATCAGTTCTTGCCGAACGGATACGCCGCCGCCGAACTCGAGTCCCTTCGACGTAGCGTCGCTCACCGCGCTCGCGGCGAACGCGACGATGCCTGCCACAAACGCGACGCCGACGTGAACAATGATCCGGCGCCACGCGAGGCGTCTGACCGCGGCA
>CAYUMA010000575.1:0-1636 GCA_964445675.1 uncultured Pseudomonadales bacterium
AAGCAAAAAGGCGCGTGGACACTCGCGGAACTCGATCGCTACGTGCCGCAACTCATCGAGGCGCGCAAGATCCACGACGCAGCGGTGAAGATCGCCGGCAAGTCGATCACGATCGACTGAACAGCGTCGACTACGCCGGCGAGGCGCCGATGACGACCTACAAGGACCTTCCCGAGTTCACCTTTACCAGTGACACGGTGGCGTCAATGCGCGACCAACTGCGCGCGGCGCGGGCGACAGGTTCGATCGTGAACGTCGGCGGGATGCCGTGCATCGTTCGTTACCCCGCGATGTCCGACCTGGTCTTCGACAAGCGCTTGCGCGGCATGGGGATGGACTTGGCGCGGATGGGCGGCATCCCCGAGGACTCCGCAACGTGGCGCTGGATGGAGAAACAGCTCCTCTTCATGGACGGCGACGATCACACCCGGTTGCGCCGACTCGTGGCGAAGGCGTTCACGCCGCGCGCGGTCGAGGCGCTGCGCCCATACGCGCGCTCCGTGATCCGAGGACTCGTCGATGCCGTGTTCGACGCGGGCCGTTGCGACGCAGTCGCGTCACTCACGAATCCGTTTCCGATTCCGGTCATCTGCGCGCTGCTCGGCGTGCCGTCCGACCGGATCGCGGACATGAGCCGTTGGGCGTCGGCCATCGTCATGGTGGAGCGGGCCGATGCCGGGACGCACCTCGCCGAGATCGAGCAGGCATTGAGCGAACTCGACGATTTCGTCGACGCGGAGATCGCGCTGCGTCGCAAAGCGCCGCGAGACGACCTGCTGGGTCGATTGATCGCGGTCGAAGAAGCGGGCGATCGATTATCGATCGACGAGCTCAAGGCGACCGTCTCGGGCCTGCTCGTGGCCGGCACCGACACCACGCGCAACCAACTCGCGAATGCAATTCAGACGTTCACCGAATATCCCAACGAGTGGACGCTGCTGCGAGCGCGGCCGGAACTCCTGCTCAACGCCGTCGAAGAAACGCTTCGCTGGCAGCCGGTGTTCGTGACAAACGGGCGCGTCACGCTGGAAGACGTGGCAGTCGACGGAATCGTGATTCCGGCAGGCACCTACGTCGTGCTCGTCACGTTGTCGGCAAACCACGACGGTGCAGCGCTGCCGGGCGCCGAGCGCTTCGGCATCCTGCACGAGCCGCCCGCTGGCTGGCGGTTGTTGACGTTCGGCGGCGGCGTCCACTACTGCCTCGGGGCTAGCCTCGCACGGCTCGAGTTGACAGAGGCGCTGGCTGAGCTCTCGTCGCGGTGCGCCGACTTGCGGATCGATGGCGAGGTGATCGCGAACCCACCCGGCTCGCCGATCAGAGGATACGAGCGGCTGCCGATCGCATGGGCTACCTGACTGCGGTCGCGAATTTCGCTCACCAATACCACGTCCACCGCAAATACCACTGCGAGCCACCGCCCTTTGTCAGTGACGCAGCCGGCGCCGGCAATGGAATCTCGCCGTACTCGTCGCCGTGGCCGCCCAAGTTCCTGAGATACCCCACGTCGAGATGTTGCGCGTCGCTCGGTTCCCAGCTCAATTGTGTCTGCACGAGATTCGAGCCGTCGTGCAGATTCGACAGCAGCGTCAACGTTTGCGAGACGAGGGGGTGCCATTCGAGCCGCGCGCCGAGC
>CAYUMA010000576.1:0-3535 GCA_964445675.1 uncultured Pseudomonadales bacterium
GCGCATCGGCTGCGGCTGCCACGATTCAACATAGTCGCCATCGACCTGACGATGTCCTATGGGGGCGCAGAACGATGTGCCTTGCGTGGTCCGCAGCGTCAACAGCGTGATTTCGTAGTCGAAGTCGACGAAGCCTTCGACGATGACTTTGCCGGCATTGCCGCGCGCTCCGGACTGCGCGTACCGCCATGACTTCTCGATACCGTCGGTGTTGCGAACGACGGATTGCCCCTTGCCGGAACTGCTCATCACGGGTTTGACGACACACGGCATACCGATCGCCTCGACCGCGCGCGCGAATGCGTCGAGGCTGTCGGCAAACTGGTACGGCGACGTCGGCACGCCAAGCGTCTCCGCAGCGAGCCGACGAATGCCCTCACGATCCATCGTCAAACGTGCAGCGCGCGCGGTCGGTATCACACGTAGGCCGTCGCGCTCCATGTCGACGAGTACCTGCGTGGCAATCGCCTCGATCTCAGGAACCACGAGATCGGGCTTTTCGGCAAGGATCAATGCGCGCAATGCGTCGCCATCGAGCATGTTGATGACGTGGCCGCGATGAGCGACCTGCATCGCCGGCGCGTTTGCATAACGGTCGACCGCGATCACCTCGACGCCGAAGCGCTGCAGCTCGATCGTCACCTCTTTGCCGAGTTCCCCCGCCCCCAACAACATCACGCGTATGGCACTCGCGCCCAGCGGCGTACCAATCGTCGTCATCAGGACCTCCTCAAGGATCGACCTGCAGCTGCGGCTTCAGATCGCGCCTGTAGCGGCGTCCGTTTTCGACATAGTGCAGCGCCGACATTTTGAGTCCGTCGATCTGCTGCTGCGTCAACATGCGGACCACTTTGCCCGGCGACCCCAACACCATACTGCCGTCCGGAATTTCTTTACCTTCGGTGATGAGCGCATTGGCGCCGATCAGACAATTACGTCCGATCCGCGCTCCGTTGAGGACCACTGCATTGATGCCGATCAGACTGTTGTCGCCGATGGTGCAGCCGTGCAGCATCACTTTGTGACCGATCGTGACGTCGCGGCCTATGACGAGCGGATAGCCGGGGTCCGTGTGCAATACCGCGCCATCCTGGACGTTCGAGTTTTCCCCGATCGTGATCAACTCGTTGTCGCCACGAACGACCGCGTTGAACCAGACACTTGCATTGCACTTGAGCAGCACCGCGCCGATCACCACGGCCGACGCGGCGACAAAATACTCGCCTTCCGCGCGCACCTGTCGCTCACCAAGTTGGTAGATCATCGTGTTCCCGTCGGCTGACCCTTTGTACATTGTCGCATTCGATACCGGGCTGACCAAGCGACCCCGGCACATGAAGATCTCGGTACAAATGGTCCTAGCCGTCGCCGGATCACCTCGTGCATAGTTCGGTCATGAACGAACCACGGATTCGGCGAAAGTTACCCGCTTTCGAGGTGCTCGCGGAACTGGGTCGCCGCGATCCCGATGCACTGCGTGCGTTGGGACGAGTGTTGACCGACGACGTAATCCGAAACGCGCCGGACGCCGCGTCGCGGCGCCGCCTGGAAGGGCTCAAGTTCCGTATCGAAATGGAGCGGCGCCGTTCACCGGATGCGTTGTCCGCGTGCGTGCGGCTGTCGCGGATGATGCATCAATCGCTGCACGAACTGCACGAGGTGCTCAACGAGCCCAACGGCTACCGGCGCTCACCGCCCGCTACCCAAGCGACCGTGCTCGGCTTCCCGCGCGCGTTGCGCGAACCCCTATAATCACCTGATCCAACACGCCCGAGCCATCGTGAAATATTGCAGCAGCTGCGGAAGTCCCGTCGAAGCGCGGATCCCGAGCGGCGACAACCGCGAACGCTTCGTCTGCGACGCCTGCGGCACGATCCACTACCAGAACCCCAAGGTCGTCACCGGGTGCCTGCCGCTCTATCGGGGTCAGGTTCTGCTGTGCAAGCGCGCGATCCAACCTCGCTCCGGACTATGGACGTTGCCCGCCGGATTCCTCGAGAACGGCGAAACGAGCACCGAAGGCGCGATCCGCGAAACCCGCGAGGAAGCATGCGCCAACGTTGCGATCGAGGGGCTTTACACCGTCTTCAACCTGCCGCACATCTCGCAGGTCTACATGTTCTTCCGCGCGCAGTTGCTCGATCTCGACTTCAAACCCGGCTGGGAGTCGACCGACGTGCGGCTGTTCGACGAGCGGGAAATTCCGTGGGACGAACTCGCATTCCCGGTCATCCGCGACACGTTGCAGCACTATTTCCGCGACCGCGGCGACGGCCACTTTCCGGTGCACGTCGGCGACATCATTTATCAGACGAAGCGCTGAACAACCTACCCTAAGGCCACACGCGCGTTTCGGAACAGTCGAACCCACGGTCCGTCTTCGCCCCAGCCATCGGGATGCCACGAGTTGTTGACCGTGCGAAAGACCCGCTCAGGATGCGGCATCAACGCGAATACGCGGCCGTCCGTGCTGACGACACCGGCAATGCCATCGACCGAGCCGTTCGGATTGGCCGGGTACGAATTCGCAACGCGCAAGTGATTGTCGACGAACTGCAGTGCGACGCCGTTAGCGGCGATCAATGCGGGGAGATTCGCGTCCGAGTCGAATTCAGCACGGCCTTCACCGTGGGCGACCGCGATCGGCAGCACGGAACCGGCCATGCCGTCGAGCCACGGTGACCCGACTGCGTTGATCCGAACGAGCCCCGTGCGCGCCTCGAACTGCTCCGAGCGGTTACGAACGAATCGCGGCCAGTGCGCGGCGCCCGGAATCAGACCCTTCAGCTGTGCAAACATCTGGCAGCCGTTGCACACGCCGAGGCTCAGCGTATCGGCTGCGAAAAAAGCCGTGAACGCGTCGCGAATTTCCGGGTGATAAAGAATCGACTTCGCCCAGCCACCACCGCCGCCGAGCACGTCGCCATACGAAAAGCCGCCGCACGCGACGAGCACACGGAATTCGTCCAACGTCCGCCGATGCTCCAGCAGGTCCGACATGTGCACGTCGATCGGGTCGAACCCGGCGCGTTCGAAGACCGCGGCCATCTCGTAATGACTATTGACACCCTGCTCCCGCAATACGGCGACGCGCGGGCGGGCACCGACGTTGATGAACGGCGCGGCAACGTCGTCATCCGAAGTGAACGTCAACGTCGGCCGCATCCCCGGATCATCTGCGGCGATCAGCGCGAACTCTTCGTCTGCGCAGTCAGGGTCGTCGCGCAGGCGTTGCATGCGATGGCTCGTCTCCGCCCAACGACGTTGCAGTGTCGCAGCGTCGGCTTCCAGCAGGACCCGCGCGCCGGTTCGAATGACGATGCGCCGCTCAGGTTGCGGTGTGCCGAGGTCATGCACGAACGCCGCGAGCCCCGCCGCTGCGAAGCGCCGGCGCACCACATCCACATCGTCAGCCGCGACCTGAAGGATCGCGCCGAGTTCCTCATTGAAGAGTGCGGCGAGAGCGGTGTCTTCATCGCTCACGTGCAGCGCGGTGAGGTCGATCGCGAGACCGCAGCGCCCCGCGAATGCCATC
>CAYUMA010000577.1:0-2794 GCA_964445675.1 uncultured Pseudomonadales bacterium
CTCTGGCGCATCGCCGCCGCAGCGGCACGCGACGCAGTCGCGCCGCCTGCGAATCGCGAATTGTTCGTCGACGCGCCGGCGTCGACGGCGTCAAGCCCCGCGGCGAATGCGCCATAGCGCGAGAGCTCTGTCGCCCATCGACGCAAGCGTAGACAGGATCAGCAACCAAGCGAGCGCGTTCAATACAGCGGGCGACGGCCAACCGAGCCCGAGTGCGTTTGCAACGACCACCGTGCCGACGAGCGCGTAGTAGCCGACCCCATTCCAACGACCCAGCGCGCTCGCGCGCAACGGCGCGCCCTGCAGCGCCGCGGAGTCCCACACGTATTGGCTGAACGCCGCGATGACGAGCGGCGGCAACAACACCGGGACGACGCCGATCAGCGCCAGCGTGCTCAGCGTCGTGGTCACGAAAATCGCGTCGATCGAATGATCCAGCAGGCCGCCCAACGGGGTTGCCTGGCCGCGGCGACGGGCGACGATGCCGTCGAAAACGTCGGTCACGACGGCCACGGCGAACAGCACGACGGCGCTGCGCCACGCGCCGAGCCAGATCGTGTAGGCACACGGAGGGGCGAGCAGCAGGCGTAGAACGCTGAGCGCGTTTGCCCAGGTGGCCCAGGTCATTGCGGAATCCTCACGGTCGTGGCGCATCAATGATAGATTCGCCGCGCATGCTACCCGACCCGTCACGTTTGCTGATCACCGGAGCCAACGGCCACCTCGGCCAACGCCTGCTCGGTGCAATTGGAATGGGGCGCGGCGTCACCGCGGTGGTGCGTTCGGCCGCGGCGCGGCGTGCGGTCGAGGCCCACCGATCGACGTGTGTCGAACTCGACTATGGCGACGCAGCACAGCTGACGCGGGCGGCGCAGGGGTGCGATGCGGCGGTGCATCTCGTCGGCATCCTGAAGGAGACGGCGACAAATCGATATGTCGATGCGCACGAGCGTGCGACGCACGCCCTCGTGGACGCGGCGCGCGCGCAGCGGCTGCGGCGCATCGTCTATGTCAGCATCCTCGGTTCCGATCCGGCGTCGGATAATCCGGCGCTGGCATCGAAGGGGCGTGCCGAGCGCGTTCTCCTCGACAGCGGAATTGACACGCTGATCCTGCGCGTGCCGATGGTGCTCGGCGAAGGCGACTATGCGTCGAGATCGCTGGCACGCCGCGCCCGCAGCCGCGTCGTGTGGCTTGCGCGTGGCGCGAGCCTCGAACAACCGATTTACGCCGGCGACGTCGTCGCCGCAATTCTTGCCGGTGTCGAGGCGGCGCCCGACGTCCCGCGCGTGCTGGAACTCGCGGGACCCGAGTCGTTGCCCCGCGCCGACCTCGTCCGGCGCGCCGCCGCAGTGCTGGGTAATCGACCGCGCTGCGTGTCGTTGCCGCTGGCGCCGTTGCTCGCGGCTGCGTGGCTCGCGCAGCGCTGGCTTGCGAATCCGCCGGTGACGCCGGCGATGTTGCGCGTGCTCGATCATGACGACTGCATCGACCCGCACCCGGCCGCGGCGAAATTGGGTATCCGACTCACGCCGCTCGATGACATGCTGCGGCGGTGTATCAGTTGATGAGTGAACTGTTCGGAGGAATCTCATGACCGACCAGATCAAGGCGCTTCTCGGCTCGCACCGCGGCTACGCGGTGCTGCGCAATCCGTTGCTGAATAAAGGCTCCGCTTTTACACCGGCGGAACGCGCGGCACTCGGGCTCGAAGGCATCCTGCCGCCGCAGTTCAACGACATGGCGCAGCAGGCGCAGCGGACGTACGCGAATATCCAGCGCCAGGCGTCCCCGATCGACAAGTACGTCGCGCTCGCGGCGTTGCAGGATCGTAACGAGCATCTGTTCTATCGGCTGATGGCCGATCACATCGAAGAATTTCTGCCGATCATCTACACACCGACCGTCGGCCAGGCGACGCGCGACTTCAGCCGTGTCTTTCAGCGCTCGCGCGGCGTCTGGATCACGCCGGCGATGCAGGGCGGCAGCGCGGCTGCGTTGCGCCACGCGGCTGATGGACGCCGCATCCGGTTGATCGTCGCGACCGACAACGAATCCATTCTCGGGATCGGCGACCAGGGCGCGGGCGGTATCGGTATCTCGATCGGCAAACTCGTGCTGTATACGGCCGCGGCGGGCATTCATCCCGCCGACACGTTGCCGGTCAGCCTCGATGTCGGCACGGACAACCAGACGCTGCTTGACGATCCCCTGTATCTGGGTCGCCGTCACGCTCGGCTGCGCGGCGCGCAGTACGACGCCGTGATCGACGAATTCGTCCGCGCGGTCGTCGCCGAGTTTCCCGGTGCGGTGCTGCAATGGGAAGATTTCCGCAAGGAAAACGCGCTGACGATCATGAATCGCTACCGCAAGGTGCTGCCGTCGTTCAACGACGACATCCAGGGCACCGGTGCCGTCGCGCTCGCGGGCCTGCTCGGATCCGGACGCGTCAGTGGGCGCGATCTCGGCGACGAACGCATTATCGTGTTTGGCGCGGGGGCGGGCGGGCTCGGCATTGCACGGCAGATCCGCGCTGGCTACGCCCAACAGGGATTCGACGATGCACAGATCCGTGCGCGCATCGCGGTGCTCGACAGCCGCGGCCTGATCGTCGCCGACAACGAGATCCGCGACGAGTACAAACGCGAGCTCGCGTGGTCGAGCGCGCAGGCGAGCGGGGCGGGCCTCGGCAATGCGGCTAGCCGCACGCTCGCCGACGTCGTCGCGCATTTCAAACCCACGGTGCTGATCGGCGCATCCGGCCAGGCGGGCAGCTTTCCGGAGGAGCTGATCA
>CAYUMA010000578.1:0-1555 GCA_964445675.1 uncultured Pseudomonadales bacterium
CCGTGGACGTGTATGTGACAGCCGAAACAGCGGATCTCGCGACGGCGACGCCGTCGGCCACCGTGAGCTTCGGCGACGTAACGGGGCTTTCGAAGCTCAACCCCGCGGTGACGTACCGGCTGCGCGTGACGCCGGTCGGCAGCAAGACGCCGGTGCTGTTCGATTCGGGCGCTTATGCGGTGGCCAGCTTCATTCGATCGATGTATCTGTTGCTCGACAACTTCGGCCCCGGCGGTGAGGCACTGCGGGTCGCGGACATCACCGCGATCGGCGCACAGGATTTCGTGAACCAGACACTCGCCTCGGCACTGCGTGTCGCGAACATGATTCCCGACATGGCGGCTGTGGACATCTATCTCGGTGATACGTCGGGCACACCGCTATTGCAGAACGCGGCATACGGCGTCACGTCGCCGTACGTAGCGGTTCCCAACGGCGACACGACGCTGACGATCACGCCCGCCGGCGATCCCGCAACCGTTGTTGCCAGCGGGTTGGTCACATTCGTCGGCGGCCAGGCGCGGTCGTTGTATACATCGCGACTGGCGCCGACCGCCGCGGCGACTTTCACCGGGTTGATCGAGAGCCAACGCAGTATCGCAGGGCAAGCGCAGCTGCGTTTTGTCGCCGCGTCGCCGACGGCCGGCACGATCGACGTGTACGTGCTGGTGCCGGGGCAGCCGATCTCGGACGCGAGACCGATTCTCGCCAACGCACCGCTGTTGGGGAGCAACTCGACCGATCTGACTCCGGGGTCGTACGACGTGATCGTCACGCGAGCGGGATCGACCGTACAGCTGTTGGGTCCGGAGCGCATCTCCGTCGACGCCGGATTCGTCTACAGCGCGGTGCTATTCGATGCACCCGGCGGTGGCACGCCGCTGCAGCTGCAGGTCACCAACGAACTTCTGCCGTAGCGGCGGCGCTCCTTCAGGAACGCCGATCGAGGCGGAACACAAAACGTTCCTGCGGCCGGTTGTCCTCCTCACCGACGTCGTATTTGGTCTCGTACGCGCGCTGCACGCGCGCGAGTTCGGCGGCGTCGGTCACGCGCACCGCGCGCAAATCGTAGAGCGCGTTCCCGATGCGCAGGCGCACATCGGGGTCGACGTCGATGTACTTTGCCCACGCACTCGTCTCGCTTGCCGCGGCGATGTAGAAGTCGTGGCCTATGGCGACGCACCAGATGTTGATCGAATACGGATCCCCCGGCCGCGTTTGTACCTGAACCGTGACGACGCTCGCGACGTTCGTCCAGTCCGCGGGGGGCGCCGCGCCTTCACCCTTGAGCGCACCGCCTGGGATCGGGCCGATCGGTTCGCAGCCGATCAATGCCAACGCAAAAACGGCGAGTAACAACGCGCGCATCAGAACATCTCGAGGATCGGTCGCGCTTTATGGCATGGGTTTCCGACGCGGGCAAGCAAGCCGTGCCGTATCGCCGAACGTCGCGACCATTGGTTGCCATGCCTGAGACGCTGACGACTGCGAACGGTGCGAACGATGGCGCCTGCTCCCGCCCCCCCCCTCGATCGGATCGCGCCTCTGGCGCATC
>CAYUMA010000579.1:0-35236 GCA_964445675.1 uncultured Pseudomonadales bacterium
CCAGGAGACGACGCCCTGGTCGGCCGCGCCGATCACGGCGTCCGGAAGCGGCGAGATGACCGGCTCACGCACGATCTCGGGCAGTTCGAGCGAGCCGCGACAGGGCGGCGAAGACAAAGTCACCTGGAGTTTCTCGCTGCCCGAGTGACCGTCCTGTCGGCGCCGCAAACCGGTCAACGATCGCTGAGCAAGCACTGACGTTTTACAGCATGCTGTACGACATCGAACGCGAGGTCCTCGACCTTGAAGCCGATGCCGAACACGCGTTTATCGATGGGCCTAACGGACTCACCTCACAGGCTGGATCGAGAAACTATCGGGGCTGCCAACGATCAGCGTCGGCTCCCTCGGGACTGACTTCCGAATTCACCGGGGCTTTTCGCGTCGAAGGCGTCGGTACCCCATTTGTACCCCACGACTCACAACGTTTCGATTCGTCAATGAATTTACTGGGTCATAGAACATCGTGGCTCCACTCCATCATAGGGGCGATGCAGAGTCTCCAGGGGCTCTGCAAGCCAGTGTTTATGCAAGTCACGTGCGATCTACCTGCATTTTGACTGAGCATCGCGCCAATGGATGCAAGTAGCCCAAATGCGGTGCAAGTCGTGCACACGGTAAAAGTACCCCGAGTTGGGGTACTCAAAACACGTGGGGTTCCGAGAGATGGCGTATTTCATCGAGAAATGACTGGGCAAGTGCGGCATCACGTATCGCAGGCAGGCGATGATCGAGAACGAGGCGCGGATTGTATACCGTGACTCGAAGCCGTTCTCGGCTCGACGTGAGGCGACCGCATGGGGTTCACGCCACGACAAGGGTCTACAGAAGGCGCTGGACGATCCCGGTCGGCGACACTGAAACTCCGCAACCTCCGGTGTGAGCAAACTCGTCTCGCAGATCAGCGACTTCCGGATCAGCTCGAGCACTTGTGCGCGTTCGGCCAGGATGTCCATCAGCCGTTCGCGTGATGCCACATCTCAGACGAATCCAACCCCCGTTTTCGTTTCGCTGGGTCGTCGCGTGATACTCAGCCCGATTCGCCAACAGGTGGTTTATGCTCGCTATCCCCACGACTGGGACAACGAGATCCGTCCCAATCGCAGTGGCTATAAGAAGCTAGTTAGTTCCCGTCCACAAACTCGTAATGCGCTGATTTTTATCAGCAAACGATCTACTTAAGGGGCGACACCGCCGATGGTTTCGAGTATCCTATTTCAGTCAAGCCATTGATTGAAAAGGGAAACTCAACCACCACCGGAGGTGCCATGCGAGAACATCGACGTCACCAGCGCAGTCTATTCGAAGCCAAATCGGTTGACCACGTGATCGGGCGGGAACTCACGGCGATGTCGGCGTGGCTCGATGAGCAGCCACAACTGCTGGAACTCATTGCGAAGGATGTCAGCCCAAAGGGACTCGCGCAGCGAGGTCGCGCGGGATTGTCGCTGGATACGGTGTTGCGCTGTGCGGTGCTGAAGCAGTATCGGCAGGTGGGTTACCGGGAACTCGAATTTCTGCTGCAGGACTCGCACTCGTTACAACACTTCGCGCGGGTCGACTCGCTGGCGGTACCGGGCAAGTCGGCGTTGCAGGCGAACATCGGTGCGCTGCGTGCGGTGACATTCGAAGCACTCAACGATTGCTTGCTCGCGTCGGCCCGTCAACATCGGATCGAGTCAGGTCAGACGGTGCGCTTCGATGCGACGGTGACGGCGAGTCACATCCTGGAACCGACTGATAGCCGGCTGCTGTTCGATGGGGTGCGCGTGTTGGTGCGACTGTTACGTGCTGCCCGCGAGCAGCTCGGCGACGTGATTGTGTTTCATAATCGGCGCCGCGTGGCGAAGCGGCGGCTACGGGCCATCCAAAGCGCCCGTGGCGTCGAGACGCGGGTGCGGCTGTACCGAGAGTTGCTTACGGTCGTGCAGGCAATGCTCACCGAGGTTGCCGCGGCACGGGCGGTGGTGGCGCACTGTCCGGCGGTGTGGGTCATCGCCTGGGGTGTCGAGACCGGCCACTATCAAGGGCTCATCGAACGGGTCATCGGCCAGACAAAACGCAGGGTTTTTGAGGGTGAAAGCGTACCGGCCGGAGAGAAGATCGTGAGCCTGTTCGAGCCGCACACCGACATCATCAACAAAGGCGGCCGGAAGGTGCAGTACGGCCACAAGGTCACTCTCAGTAGCGGCACGAGTGCCTTGGTGCTCGATGCGGTGATCGAAGCCGGCAACCCACCGGACACCACGCGGTTCCTGCCGATGCTCGAACGTCACATCACCCGTTACGGCCGTGCTCCGGAGAGTGTCGCCACCGATGGCGGCTATGCGGCGAAGGCCAATTTGGCGCAGGCGAAACAGCTCGGCGTTGCGAACGTCATGTTCCACAAGAAGCGCGGCATCCAGATCGAGGCGATGACCTCGAAACGTTGGTTGTACTACAAGCTCAAATGCTTCCGCGCCGGCATCGAGGCGGGCATCTCGTATCTGAAGCGGTGTTTTGGTCTGTCACGCTGCAACTGGAAGGGCCTCGCCCACTTCAAGTCCTACGTCTGGTCGGCCATCTTCACCCACAATCTGCTGGTGTTCGGCCGGTTGCGGTCGGCATCCGGGTAGCCCCCATCGTTTAGACGCTCCGTTGAGGGACGCTTGCTTCCCAACGCCACGCTGTTGTCTCGTGACTGGCCACAATCCCTTCGTATATATAAAACGCCCCTCAATCGCTTCGCCAACACTCCGACCGCCACAGAAATGACTAACATGACCATAAAGGGGCTATGCTCGGCGCGTCAATCGTGCGCAAAATACCGCGTTTATGGACAAGAACTAGTATAGGGATTTTTCACACACTGACTCCGAGAATGCACAGCGCGCCGCTGATCGATTGGGACGAGATCGATACCGTGCTGCTCGACATGGACGGCACGCTGCTCGATCTCAACTACGACAATGTGCTGTGGAACGAACGTCTGCCCGAGCGCTACGCAACGTTGCACGGAGTGACGATGCCGGCGGCGCGCGAGAAACTCGAACACCACTTCGTCGAGACACGCCACACGATTGAACACTACTGCCTCGACTATTGGGCGCGCTTCACGCAGCTGAACATGCTGGCGTTGCATCGCGAGCTGACGCACCTCATCCGCTATCGACCTCACGCCGAAACATTTCTCGCGCGCCTGCGGGCGAGCGGTCGTCGCGTTGCGCTGGTCACCAACGCACATCGCGGCGGGCTCGACATCAAGAATGAACGCACGGGTCTGACGCATCGCCTCGATCACACATTCTCGTCGCACGACTTTCATGCGCCGAAGGAGGCGCCGGAATTCTGGCAAAGGCTCGATGCGGTGTTGCCGTTCGATCCCAAGCGAACGTTGTTCATCGACGACAACGCAGTGGTCCTCGACGCCGCGCAACGCCACGGCATTGCACAACTGCTCACGGTGACTCAGCCAGACTCCGAACGACCGCCGCGGACAAACCTCGTGCGCGCAGCGTTCAATGACTTTATCGAGATCATGCCGCCGTGAGCGATTCCGATAGCACGCGGCTCGATCGCTGGTTGTGGGCAGCGCGTTTCTACAAGACGCGATCTGCGGCTAAGCACGCAATCGAAGGCGGCAAGATCCACTGCGGGGGTCAACGCGCGAAACCGTCCAAGGAAGTCCATGTTGGGATCGAACTCGCAATCAGTCGCGGTGACGTCGAACAAACCGTGATCGTGACCGGGATCGCACAGCGTCGCGGCAGCGCTGCGCAGGCCGAGCCGTTGTACCGCGAGACCGCCGAGAGCGTCGCACGCCGCACCGCCGCCGCGGCGCAGCGTCGTCTCATCGGCGCTTCACTCACCGCACCGCAAACGCGGCCCGATCGACGCGGCCGTCGAGAGTTGATGCGCTTGAAACAATCCGGTCATGAAGCGGAGGAATACTGAGCGCCGATCGGGCAAAGCGTCCGCGACCGAACAACAACCGCTTACAACCGCAGATCGCGTGCCTCTGGGGCGTTTGGCATAATCCCCTGCCTTCGAGCAATTCCTTCTCCTACGTAAGAGCGACCACACCTCCATGGCACTCGATATCGATACCACGCGTCGGAAAAACATCTACACCGAACTCTGCGCAGCCGAGTTGGCCGAGCTCGCCGTGCTGCGCGGTGAGGGTCAGTTCGCCGCCAACGGCGCACTCGTCGTCAGAACCGGGAAACGCACCGGCAGGTCGCCGAAGGACCGTTTTATCGTTGCCGAACGCGGCACCGAAGCTGCGATCGACTGGGGCGCAGTCAATCAACCCGTTGCGCCGGCGATCTTCGACGCGCTGTGGGATCGGGTGCAGGACTACCTCGCCGGCATGGAAACCTTCGTATCGCATCTGCACGTCGGGGCCGACCCGGAACACTACCTGCCAATCGAGGTGACGACCGAAACCGCGTGGCACGCGCTGTTCGGTCGCGCGCTGTTCATCCGCCCGGAGCGATTCAACCCGACCGCCAAACCGCTGTGGCAGGTCGTCAACGCGCCGGGGTTCGTCTGTGTACCCAAACGCGACGGCACCGCGAGCGACGCAACCGTGATGCTCGACTTTGCCAAGCGTCGCGTCTTGCTCGCCGGCATGCGCTACGCCGGCGAAATGAAGAAGAGCATGTTCGCGGTACAGAATTTTCTGTTGCCGGCGAAGGACGTACTGCCGATGCATTGCTCGGCGAATGTCGGAGCAGACGGCAGCGTCACGCTGTTCTTCGGCCTATCGGGCACCGGCAAAACGACATTGTCGGCCGATCCCGGCCGCTTCCTGATCGGCGATGACGAGCATGGCTGGGGCAAAGGTACCGTGTTCAATCTCGAGGGCGGCTGTTATGCGAAGTGCATCAATCTGACGCGCGAGCACGAGCCGGTGATTTACGACGCGATCCGTTTCGGCGCGATCGTCGAGAACGTCGTCATGGACCCGACGACGCGCGAGCCCAACTACGCCGACTCGAGCCTCACGGAAAACAGCCGCGCGTGTTACCCGCTCGAGAACATCGCGGCGCGGGTTGCATCCAATCGCGGCGGCGAGCCGAACGCAATCATCTTTCTAACGTGCGACGTCAGCGGCGTGCTGCCGCCGGTATCGATCCTGTCGACGCAAGCGGCCGCCTACCACTTCCTCTCCGGTTATACGGCGGCGGTCGGCTCGACCGAGGTCGACTCGACGGAAGCCTACAAGGCGACGTTCTCCACGTGCTTCGGTGCGCCGTTCTTTCCGCGCCCGGCGAATGTCTATGCGGATCTCCTGATCAAGCGCATCAACGAATTCGGTTCGCGGGTGTACCTCGTCAATACCGGCTGGACCGGTGGCGGCTACGGCGTCGGCAAGCGATTCGCGATCCCGACTACGCGCACCATCATTCACGCTATACAAGAGGGCGCGCTCGCCAACGTCACGACCCGTCATTTGCCAGGACTCAACCTGCAGATTCCGACCGCCGTCCCCGGCGTCGACCCGAAAGTACTCGACCCACGCGCGAGCTGGACGGATCCCGCGGCGTATGACACCGCGGCGCGGCAACTGATCGGGAAGTTCGTCGAGAACTTCAAACGCTTCACCGTGGATGCGAAGATCCTCGCCGCCGGGCCGTCCACTCACTTCTAGGCACGCTTCTAGGCAACGCGGCCGGTTGGCGCTAACCTCACCCCCCCGTTTGGCGAACACAATTAAGGGGGGCGCCATGTCGACACGGCTCGGACACAGTCTCGACGCGCTCGGCGCCAGCGGCACCAAGCACCTGCTGGGTCAACTCGCGCGAGGGATCGAAAAGGAGAGCTTGCGCGTTCGCCCGGACGGCAACCTGTCGCGGGCCCCGCATCCGGCGGCACTCGGGTCGGCGTTGACCCATCCGCTCATCACGACCGACTTCTGCGAGTCGCAGCCGGAGTTGATCACCGGCGTGCACCACGACGTGCAGGGCTGTCTCGACGAACTCAGCGACATTCACCGCTTCGTCTACCGAGTTCTCGACGACGAGTTGCTGTGGTCCTCGAGCATGCCATGCATGCTGGGGCAGGACTCGCAGGTGCCGATCGCGCACTTCGGTACATCGAACATCGGTCGTACCAAACACATCTATCGGCTCGGCCTCAGTGCGCGATACGGCCGATTGATGCAGACGATCTCCGGCATCCACTACAACTTCTCCATCCCGGAGGAATTGTGGAGCGTCATAGCGCGCATCCAGGGCACCCAGGACAGTCGCGCATTCCGCGACGCCGCCTACTTCAGTCTGATCCGCAACTTCCGCCGCCACTCGTGGCTGCTGATCTATTTGTTCGGCGCATCGCCCGCCGTCTGCAAGTCCTTCGTCAAAGGCAAAGCACACAGCCTCGAGAGCTTTGACGAAGGGTCGCTCGCGCTACCGTATGCGACGTCGTTGCGAATGGGGCGCCTCGGCTACCAGAGCGACGCGCAGTCGAACCTGCACATCTCGTACAACTCGCTGCCCGAATACGCGCGCTCGATGCTCGATGCGCTGACCCGCCCATACCCGCCATACCAACGCATCGGCGTCAAAGTCGATGGCGAGTATCGCCAGCTCGGCACGACACTGCTGCAGATCGAAAACGAGTTCTATGGAACCATCCGACCCAAGCGGACGATTCGAAAAGGTGAGCGCCCACTTTCGGCGCTCGCCTCGTCGGGCGTGGAGTACGTCGAAGTGCGTTGCCTCGATCTGAACCCGTATCTGCCGGTCGGCATCGATGCCGAACAGATCCGCTTCCTCGACGTATTCCTGTTGCACTGCCTGTTGAGCGACAGCCCCGACGACAGCGGCGCCGAGTCCCGCGAACTGGTCGCCAACCAACAACGTGTCGTCGAAGCCGGGCGCAAGCCGGGCGTCACGCTGGCGCGCGCGGGTGAAGAAGTGGCGCTGTATGACTGGGCAACGACGCTGATGAATGAAACGCGGCCGATTGCGGATCTGCTCGATGATGTCGCCGGCGAGAACGCGGGTCAGAAGAGCTACGCCGCGTCCTGGCGCGAACAGATGTCGCGTCTCGAAGACGCGGATCGTACGCCGTCGGCGCGAATACTCGCGGATATGCGCAAGGCTCGCGCGCCGTTTTTTCGCTTCGCGATGAACCAATCGATCCTGCACAAGGGCTACTTCGTCGCAAATCCGCTGAACGCCGACAAGCTGCGCCACTTCGAAATGCTGGCGGAGCAGTCCATCGCCGATCAACATGCGCTCGAGGCGACCGACACGCAGAGCCTCGATGAGTTCCTGGCGCGCTATCTACAGCCGCCGTCGATCGGAGACATGTGAATTTCCTCGCCCACTGCACGCTCGGCAGCGGACACCCGCACTACCTCGTTGGTGGCTTCCTAGGCGATTTCATCAAAGGCGGGGTACCGGTAGACCTGCCCGCGCGGATCCAGGTCGGCGTCCGGCTGCACCGCCGCATCGACGCGTACAGCGCGATGCAGCCGGACATCAAGGTCAGCGTCGAGCGGCTGCCCGCGCCGCTGCGTCGCGTCGCACCGGTCTTCATCGATCTCGTCGCAGACCATTTCCTTGCACGACACTTCGAGGTCGTCCACGGCGAACCGCTTGCAGGGTTCGCGCAGCAAAGCTACGCAACGCTGGCGCAACACGTCGCGTACTTTCCGCCGGCCGCGCGCCGGTTTCTCGATTTCATGCGCAGCCACGACCTGTTCGGACGCTATAAAGGCCTCGATGCGGTCGAGCGCGCGTTCGGCCGCATCAGCGAACGCCTTGGACGCCCGGATATCGTCGCCGAATCGATGGCGGCGCTGCGCGCGGACTACGGCCAGTACGAGGCGGATTTTCTGCGCTACTACCCGGCGCTGCGCGAGCACGCCGACCAATGGCTGGCTGACGCCCCTCGCAGTGCAGCGTCCTCTCGAGGTGAACCCGAGACTGGTTGACGTCGCCGACGCGGTCGGTAACCTCAGCTGCCTTGATGGGTCACGACTCCGCTTAACATCCCGAGGTTCCAATGAAAGCTGTTCTTTGCCGCGCCTTCGGGCCGCCCGAATCGTTGTCGTTCGAAGACATCGATGAACCTGTCGTGGGTCCAGACGACGTGCTGGTCGACGTCCGCGCCGCGGCACTCAACTTCCCCGATGTCCTGATGATCGAAGGCAAATACCAGAGTCAGCCCCCGTTTCCATTCATTCCGGGCGGCGAGTTCGCCGGCGTTGTCGCAAAAGTGGGTTCTGCCGTCCCAGAGCTGACGCCCGGGGTGCGGGTATTCGGCGGCTCGGGCCATGGCGCCTTCGTCGAACGAATTGCAACGCCCGCAAGCCGGCTGCGGCGCATCCCCGCGACGATGACGTTCGAGCAGGCGGCGGGAATCAGCACGACTTACGGCACGTCGTATCACGCGCTCAAACAGCGCGCATCACTTCAACAAGGTGAGTCCTTACTCGTCCTCGGTGCCGCGGGTGGAGTCGGACTTGCTGCGGTTGAACTCGGCAAAGCGATGGGCGCACGGGTCATCGCGGCGGCGAGCACCGACGCAAAACTCGCTGTCGCACGCGCGGCCGGTGCCGATGATTTGATCAATTACTCCGATGGCGAACTGAAGGAGAAGGTGAAGTCGTTGACGAACGGACGCGGGGTCGACGTCATTTACGATCCGGTCGGAGGCGCGCTGTTCGACCAGTGCATGCGGTGCATTGCGTGGAAGGGTCGCGTGCTCGTTATCGGATTCGTCGGTGGGGCGATACCGAAAGTCCCGATCAACCTGATCCTTCTGAAGGGCTGTCAGGTAGTTGGCGTGTTCTATGGTTCTTTTTCCGCGCGCGAGTCCGCGCTCAACGAGCAGAACTTCCGCGACATTCTGGCGTTGTTCGAGCGCGGCAAAATCAGCCCCCTGGTCGGAAGCACGTTTCCACTGCACGACTACGCCGCGGCGTTGCGCTGCCTTTCGGGCCGGACCGCGGTGGGGAAGGTCGTGCTGCGGATCGGCGCGTGATCCACCCAGGGCACTGGGCGCTGCTCGCGCTGGCGCTGGCCGGCGCGATGGTCGGCGGCGCCCAATTCATGGAGCACATCCTGAAGCTCGATCCATGTCCGCTGTGCCTGATGCAGCGGCTCTGGGTCATGTTGGCGGGGCTCTGCGTCATCGCGGGCGTCGCGCACGACCCCCGCGTACGGGTCTATCCGGCGCTCGCACTGTTGTGCAGCATCGTCGGCGCCGGTTTTTCGATCCGCCAGCTGTGGCTGCAGAATCTGCCCGCCGATGCGGTGCCCGCTTGCGGGCCCGACATGGCGTACATGATCGAAGCGTTCCCAGTGAGCGAAATCCTCACGGCGATGACGCTCGGCACCGGCAATTGCGCGCAAGTGAGTTGGACGCTGCTGGGTATCAGCATCGCGGGTTGGTCGCTGGTCGGATTCGTCCTGCTCGCGGCCGCAGTCAGCCTCTGGCTCGCCGCCGCGCGTCGACCCCAAGACGGTCGAGCCTGACGAACCTCATTGGGATTCCACAAACGACCTGCAACCCCCTCTGGCGGCACAAAAAAAACTAGATTCCACGCCTAAGGCAGGTCTATAGTCCAGCCGCTAACCACAACGAAAAAGTCACGCGACGATGGCTGAGCCCAATGCTCTTCGCATCCTGGTCGTAAACGGAAAGGGAGGCTGCGGAAAGACCACGATCGCGACCAATCTGGCCGCAGCTTACGCACGTCTCGGGTACTCAGTTGCGCTCACCGATCACGATGCACAAGCTTCGAGTACACATTGGCTCGAGCAACGTCCCGCGCCGCTCCCCTCGATTCACTTGATTGCAGCACATCAACGCACCGCGATGTACTCGACGCGCGCATTCCAGCAACGAATGCCCAACGATATCGAACGCATCATCGTTGATACGCCATCAGCGGTCTCCGATCGAGATCTCGACACGCTGCTGCGCGGCATCGATGTCATCCTCGTGCCGTTGTTGCCATCGTCGATCGACATTCGCGCGGGCGCGCGATTCATCACGCAACTGCTCGCACATCGTTCGTATCGTCTACGCCCCGCACCCGTGGGCGTCATTGCGAATCGAGTTCGTCGCAACACCACGAGCCATATCAAGTTGATGCATTTTCTCGACTGCCTCGATGTACCGACCGTGGCCACGTTCAGAGATAGCGCGGTGTACACAAAGATGGCTGAGCACGGCACCGGCATCTTCGACGATGTTGCCGACGCAAACGCGGAACGCGAAGCCAACGAATGGAACAATCTGTTGCGCTGGATCGATGAAGCAACCGCGCAGAGTTCCGATCGTCGACAACTCGGTCCGCGCTCCGCGCAAGCACACCAACGCAATGTCGAGTCTGCGAAAGCCTGATCGATCGCAGTTGCCTAAATCGAAGTTGCATAAGTTGGCAGTGATCCGCAGCGACCACCGCATACCCCAGCGTCTCGCCCCGAGTTTGTAGGTCGTGATCGTCATCAGCGACGTCACGCTCAAGCGCGGCGGGCAAACACTGTTCGAACACCTCGATCTGACGCTGCACGCGGGACATCGCATCGGCATCGTCGGTCGCAATGGCGTCGGTAAGTCGAGTTTGTTTGCGTTGCTGCGTCGCCGTCTGCTACCGGAACACGGTGAGGTGCAGATGCCAGGGCGCTGGCGCATCGCGCACCTGGCGCAGGAGACCGAGGCCGTCGATACCGCGGCACTCGACTGGGCGCTCGACGGCGATGTCGCATTGCGCAACGTCGAGCGAGCGATCGTTGAAGCGGAGCGGCGCGGCGACGATGCTGCGCTTGCCGATCTGCACACTCAGCTCGACGATCTGGGCGGCTACGCAGCGGCGGCGCGCGCCGCCGCGATCCTGCATGGCCTCGGTTTTGCGGCGAGCGACTTCGTACGGCCGTATCGCGAATTCTCCGGCGGCTGGCGGATCCGGCTGAATCTCGCGCAGACGCTGATGAGCCGATCGGATCTGCTGCTGCTCGACGAGCCGACGAATCACCTGGATCTCGACGCGATGGTCTGGCTCGAAAGCCATTTGAGCCGCTATGCCGGCACGCTGCTGATCATTGCCCATGACCGTGTCTTTCTCGACGCGGTCACCGATCACACTGTCCATCTCGAGTCCGGGCGGGCCACGCTGTATCGCGGCAACTACAGTGCGTTCGAGTTGCAGCACGGCGACGCGCTCACGAGGGAAGCGGCGCTTTCGCGGCGCAGCGCGCGCAAAGCCGAACAGATCATGCGGTTCGTCGACCGTTTTCGCGCACAGGCGACAAAGGCACGGCAGGTCCAGAGCCGGCTGATCGCGCTGCAAAAGCTCGAGATCGCGGCGCCGGCGCACGCCGACTCACCCTATCAGTTCAGTTTTCCGAATCCGCCGCGGATGTCGCCGACGCTGATCCAGATCGACGACGCCAGCCTCGGCTACGACGGCGAAGCCATCCTGACGACCGGATCCATTCGAGTCGCGCCGGGCGCCCGCATCGGCGTGCTCGGCGCCAATGGTGCGGGTAAGACGACTTTGATGCGGACTCTCGCCGGCGACCTTGCACCATTGCATGGCGCGGTCGTCCGCGGCCAACACAGCGCCATCGGCTACTTCGCGCAGCACCAGTTGGACCTGCTGCGCGACGACGCGAGCGCGCTCGCACACATCCGACTGCGCGCGCCGAAGGCGACCGAGCAGATTCAGCGTGATTATCTGGGCGGCTGGGGATTCGCCGGCGACATGGCACTGCGTCCGAGCGCCTCGCTATCAGGGGGCGAAAAGGCACGGCTCGTTCTGGCACTGATCGCGTGGGAACAACCCGCGGTCCTACTGCTCGATGAGCCGACCAACCACCTCGACATCGAAATGCGCCACGCGTTGACCGTTGCGCTGCAGGATTACGAGGGCGCGATGGTGATCGTGTCGCACGATCGTGACCTGCTCGGGCGCTGCGTCGACGAGTTCTGGCTGGTGTCGGCTGGTCGAGTCGAGCCGTACGACGATGACCTCGAACACTATTCCGAGCGGATCCGGCAGCGCGTCGCGCCGGCTACGACGAACGCACTACCCAACCGGCGCGAGCGCCGCCAGGCAGCTGCGGCCCATCGGCGTCAGACCCAGGAGCTGCGCAACGTCATCGAGCGCCTCGAGGCCAACATCGAGACCACGACGAACTCGGTGAATGCGCTCGACGCAACGCTCGCCGATCCGGTCACTTACGAAACCGCCTCGGCCCAGCAACTGCAAACCCTGATCGCGCAGCGCACGGCATTGGTGCGCGAACTCAGCGCCACCGAAGCGGACTGGCTGCACAAGCAGGAGCAACTCGACGCGGCGGTCGCAGATTCGCAGCGCGACGCCGACCTCGACGCGGACGATGTCCCGTGACCGATCAGCCGGTCGCAGGTTTGGTGTAGATCGACTGCTGCTGGTTCTGCGCCTCTTCGGTGATACGACGACCCAGCGCCGGAAATGTCGGAATGTCCGCGTCCGGCAACGGCCGCATCTTCACCTTGCGCGCCATCGCCGCCTCGATGAACGGAGCGAGTTCCTGTTGCTTGCGACGTTCGCGCTCGGCGGTCCGTGCCTTGAATTCGGGCATGACGTCGGATGCGAACAACTCGAGCGCTTCGCAGATGTGCTCGTGCTTGTTCATTCCCGCCTGCTGGATGAACGTCACCTGATCGACGCCGGCAGATTCGAATTTGCGCAAGTGCACTCGTAAGTCGTCCGGCGTGCCGATGCCGCCCCGGCCGCCCGACAACGCCTGACCAATCTCCGGCGACATCGACTGCCGGCGCTGGTTGAACACCGTCTCGAACTCCTTCCACAGATTCGTTCGACCCGGCTTGTGCGCACCAAAACCATACAAACTGCCGAGCGCGTAGCCGAAGAACTCGAAGCCTTTGAGGCCGCGCTCAATCGCGACATCGCGATCGGCGTGACACGAGAAGCTCGACACCATACAGATGTTCGCGTTGACGCTATGGCCAATGGGCACGCACGCATCGCTCTTGATGATGCTGTAGTACTCCTCGACCCAGGAACTGGCTTCCAACGGGTCGACGAAGGCGAAGGTCAATGCACCGATACCCAATCGCGCCGCCATCCGGATCGTCTCGCGCTGCGAGCACGCGACCCACACCGGCGGATGCGGTTTCTGAGCCGGCTTCGGCACGAGGTTGCGGCACGGCATGCTGAAGTACTTGCCGACGTAGCCGGGGTAGGGATCCATCGCGAGGATGTTGCAGATCTGCTCGGTGGACTCGAGATAGATCTTACGTTTCTCTTCGACAGTAATCCCGAAGCCGCCCAACTCGAGCACGGCCGAAGACTCGCCGGTACCGAAGTCGACGCGACCGTTCGAGACCAGATCGAGCGTCGCGATCACCTCGGCCGTGCGCGCCGGGTGATTGTATTGGGGGATCACCTGGCGGATGCCATGCCCGAGACGGATGTTCTTCGTGCGCGCCGCGCACGCGGCGAGGAAAACCTCCGGCGCCGACGAATGCGAATACTCCTCGAGAAAGTGGTGTTCGACCTCCCACGCGTAATCGATCCCCAGCCGATCAGCCACCTCTACTTGCTCGAGGGCGTCGTTGAACAGCTTCTGCTCCGCGCCGTCGACCCAGGGCCGTGGTAACTGATGTTCGTAAAATATCCCGAATTTCATCCAGCTCTCCGCTCTTGTGATAGCTCGTGACAAATGTCCCGCGTCTGCGTTCATCATCGCGAAATCCGAACGCCGCGCGCAACACGCACTCATGACGCGCTCATCATGGAAAGCCCCGAACGCTCGTTTTGGTATGCTGCTGGAGCATGGCTGAATCGACGACGAAGCTCGAACTGATCGCGATACTCGATGACGTGTTTCGGCGGCGCGGTTATGAAGGCGCGACGCTCGCGGAACTGTCGGCCGCGTGTGGTCTCGGCAAAGCCAGCCTTTATCATCATTTCCCCGGCGGCAAAGACGAGATGGCTCGCGTCCTGCTGCATCGCGCGGTCGCGGAACTGAACAATCTCGCGTTTCGCCATCTGGATCGACCCGCGCCGTGGAACCTGCGCCTCGCGGGCTTCGTCGAGGGTTTTGCAACGTACTGCGCCGACGGAACCCGCAATTGTCTGGTGGCGGAATTCACCGCCACCGCCGCGCGCATCAAGTTCGAAAACGAGATCGAACAGCAGACGGGCGAATGGCTGCGCAAGCTGACGGCGGCCTTCAGCGAGACCGGTGTTTCGGAGAAACGCGCGCGACGCCGCGCGCGCGAGTTATTGAGCACGCTGTATGGCGCACTCGTACTCGCGCGCTTGCTGAACGATCCGAAGCCGTTCCGGCAGATGATCCGTCGTTTGAGCGACGAATTCGCGCTGGAACAGCAGCCGCCTTGAACCCAATCAGCGCCAGAGCGCGTGATAGCGCTGCGCAAACCGCAGCAGCGCTACCGGCGCGTGGCTCCGCCGCCACGCATTCGCAACCGACTTGTTGATCTCGGCGTGAGTCGGATAGATGTGGATCGTGCTGATCAGCTTCTTCAACCCGAGTCCGTGCGTCATACCGAGCACGTACTCCATGATCAACTCGCCCGCTTGCGGAGCGACGATCGTCGCCCCGAGTACCCGGTCTGAACCGGGTCGCGTCAACACCTTGATGAAGCCGCGCGTCTCACCGTCGGCGATCGCACGATCGACATGTGCGAGCGCATGGCGCGACACTTCGACCTCGATGCCGGCCACTCTCGCTTCATCCTCCGATAGCCCGACGCGAGCCACCTCCGGATCGGTATAAGTCGCCCACGGCACGACAGCATAGTTCACCTTGAACTTGCGGATGCGCCCGAAGAGCGCATTGACGGCCGCATACCAGGCTTGATGCGATGCCATGTGCGTGAACTGATACGGCCCCGCGGCGTCGCCGCACGCAAAGATGTTGCGCACGCTGCTGCGCATATATTCGTCGACGCGCACGGTGCCATCCGGATTGAGCGCGACCCCGACCTGCTCGAGTCCCAACGCGTGCGTATGGGCGCGCCGACCGACCGCAACGAGCACCTCGTCGAAGTCGATCGCCACCGTGCGTCCCTGCTGGACCGCGATCAGCCGCTTCTGCGCGCCGGCCTCGAAACGTTCCGCCTTGTGCCCGGTGAGGACCTCGATGCCTTCGCTGCGTAAAACACCCGCAATCAGTTCGGACGCATCGGCGTCCTCCTTCGGCAGAACTCGATCGGCCATGTCGATCAACGTGACCTGGCTGCCCAACCGCGCAAAGCACTGCGCGAGTTCGCAGCCGATCGGACCCGCGCCCATCACGAGAAGCCGTCCAGGCAACGCCTGCAGTGTCCAGACATCGTCCGACGTCAATGCCCCGACGCCCGCAATGCCGGGAATCGGCGGAATGAAGGCGGTCGCCCCCGTCGCGATCACGATGTTACGCGCGGTGATCCGGCGCCCATCGACGTCGACGGTGTAGGGATCGACGATTCTCGCGGTGCCGGTGACGCAGTCGACGCCCAGCGATGTGTAGCGTTCGATGGAGTCGTTCGGCGCAATCGTTGCGATCGCGTCGCGCACACGCTGCATCACAGCGCCGAAGTCCACCTCCCCGGTCACGTTGCGTAGCCCGTATCGCTGCGCGTCCTTCAGGTAGTGGGCAATCTTGGCGGAGCGAATGAGCGTCTTGCTCGGCACACAACCCGTATTCAGACAATCACCACCCATGCGCCCCTGTTCGACGAGCGTGACTTTGGCGCGCACCGTCGCGGCAATCAGCGAGGCGATCAGCCCCGCGGACCCCGCCCCAATGACGATCAGGTTCGCGTCGAATCGAGCCGGCTTCGGATGTCTCATTGAGCAACTCCGGCGCGGCGCTGCGCGATGAGGCGAATCACGCGCTTGGCGACGAGGGGAAAAACGCCGAGCAATGTCAGTGCGATCATCAGCCCCGGACTCAGCACGTCTGCGAGCTTGTGGATCCCGGCGAGTTGCGTGCCGGCGAAAACATAGACGACGGTACCGGCGAGCATGCCGATCTGGCTGACCACGTAATACTGCGCGACGCGGATGCGCGTCAGACCCATCAACAGGTTGACAACGAAGAACGGAAAAACCGGAACCATCCGAAGACTGAATAGATAGAAGCTGCCTTCGCTGTCGAAGCCCCGGTTGATCGGTTCGAGGTATTGCCCAAACCGTCGCGTCACCCAATCGCGGAGCAGCGAACGCGCAATCAGGAACGCGAGCGTCGCACCGACGGAACTCGCGAACGACACCACCAGCACGCCCCACACCAGGCCGAAAATTGCGCCCGCCGCCAACGTCATGACGGCGGCACCCGGCAGCGACAGTCCCGTGACGAGCACATACACCGCGAAGAACGCGATCGATGTGATCACCGGCGCCTGCTGCGCCTGTTCAATGGCCCGCTCGCGACTCGCCTGCAGATACTCGAGTGATAAATAGTGCCCCAGTCCCAGAGCGAAGAACGCTGCGATGGCGAGCACGACAACGGCGAGGATGACGATTCGTTGCATGTGACACGAGATCCGGTGACTGTATTGAGGAGCGGTCGATGACCGCTGGAAGTCCCGTACAGTACCATTTCGTTTCCGACGACATTTGATTCGAGGAGTCGCTCGTGCCACGCCAGTTCCCAACGACACGACTGCGCCGAAATCGCCGCAGCGAGTTTTCCCGCAGACTAGTCCGTGAAACACACCTCGGCACCGACGATCTGATTTATCCGATGTTCGTGATCGACGGCAAGTCGACGCGGCAGAGCGTGGCGTCGATGCCCGGCATCGAACGCTATTCGATCGATGAACTGGTCCGCGAATGCGAACAGATCAAGAACCTCGGCATTCCCGCGATTGCGCTGTTCCCCAAAATCGAGCCCAGCCTGAAGACGCTGGACGGCGCGGAGGCCTGGAACCCGGACGGGTTGATCGCGCGGGCGATCCGCGCGGTGAAGGCGGCAATTCCGGAGCTGGGCGTGATCACGGATGCGGCGCTCGATCCGTACACCACGCACGGGCAAGACGGGATCATCGACGCCGACGGCTACGTGCTCAACGACGTCACGGTCGCGGCGCTACGACGGCAAGCGCAAATCTGCGCAGCCGCCGGGTCCGACGTCATCGCACCATCGGACATGATGGACGGACGCGTCGGTGCGATCCGCGCTGAACTCGACACGCACGGATTCATCAACACGCTGATCATGGCGTACTCGGCGAAGTACGCCTCCGGATACTACGGGCCGTTTCGCGACGCGGTCGGTTCGGCACCGAACCTTGGCAAAGGCAACAAACTCACCTATCAGATGGATCCGGCGAACAGCGACGAAGCGTTACACGAAATCGCGCTCGACCTCGACGAGGGCGCCGACATGGTCATGGTCAAGCCCGGCATGCCGTATCTCGACATCGTGCAACGCGTGAAAGCGAAGTTTGGTGTGCCGACGTTCGTTTACCAGGTCAGCGGCGAATACGCGATGCACACGGCGGCGATCGAACGCGGCTGGCTCAGCGATGCTGTGATCTTCGAATCGGTGTTGTGCATCAAACGCGCGGGCGCAGACGGCATCCTGACCTACTTCGCCAAGCGTATCGCGCAGGCCCTCAGCCTCCGCTGACGCGTCACCGTGCTAACGACTTGTGTCGAGCGTCAGCACCAGCCCCGCGGTTGCGAGCCGTTCGCGCTCCCACTCGAGTTCGGCGCGTGACAACGCATGATCGGCAAGCCAATCGGCGCTGATCCCGAGGTCGATTTTGTCTTCGCGTACGCTGATCGACACCGTGGGTGAGTCCGCGTCGGTCCGGGTTCGTTCGCAGATCACTGCCAGTCGCAGCAGGACCGCGAGTCGTTTCAGGCGCCCGGCCATGGGTTCGGAGAACGCCGCGAACGCGAAGTTCGGGAAACCGCCGCGGTGGCTGCGGATCAGCAACGCGACGGCGCGGCGTTGCTCCGAGGTGAATCCCGGGAAGTCACCATTCTCCACGAGGTAGGCGCCGTGGCGATTGGGTTGCCGCGACGAAACCATCAGCCCGATTTCGTGCAGATCCGCGGCCCAACCCAGCAGGCGCCGACCATCGGCGTCGCCGACATCCCACTGCGCCTCCACATTACCGTGTAGCCCAAGCGCGAGGTGGCGTACGCGACTCGCCTGGTCACGATCGACGTTGAAGCGCCGCCGCCAACCTCCGATCGTGCGCTCCTGCACGTTCTCCTCGGCGCGCCGCGCCGTGAGATCGTAGAGCAACCCGTGCTGCAGCGACGCATCGACGAACTCGACACGCGCAATGTCCAGCGTCTCTAAAACGGCCGAGAGCGCCGCCAGGCCCGCCGGAAAAATGTCGACGCGTTCCGGCGCGAGGCCGGGCACGCCGAGGTCCGTCAGCCAGCGCCGCTCGACGATCGCGTGTTCGAGTTCGGAGACGCCTGCACGGGTAATCGATCCCGCATCGAAGCCGTTGGCGATCAGCACACTCTGCACGGATTCGATCGTGCCGGACGTCCCGATCACTCGGGCGGTCCGCGCCGCCGGCCGCCACAACTGCGCCAATGGAGCCACGAGCGCACACGCGTCGCGGCGCGCGTCGACGTAGCTCTTGGCGAGCGACGCGCCGTCGCCAAACCAGCGATTCGTCAGCGTCACGCAACCCAGATTGATGCTGGCGCTGCGACGCGGCGCGAAGCTGCCGCCGATACAGAACTCAGTGCTGCCGCCGCCGATGTCGATGAGGAGTCGATCGCCGGCGCTCGCAGCCATCGCCTGCGATACGCCGAGAAAGATCAACTCGGCTTCTTCTTCGCCGCTCAGGATCCGAATGCGCTGCCGCAGCATCCGCTGTGCCGGTTCGAGAAATGCGTCACGATTTTGCGCATCCCGCAGTGCCGCGGTGCCGACCACGACGACCCGATCCAGCGGCACCGACCGCAGCCGTTGGGCGAAGCGCGCCACACATTCGAGACCGCGCTGAATGGCCGCGACGCTCAAGACCCCGTCCGTCGAGCCGCGCGCGAGTTGCACTTTTTCCTTCAACCGTTCGATTGCGACGAGTTCATCGTGGTCGAGCCCGGCGATGATCATATGAAACGAGTTCGATCCAAGATCAACTGCGGCTGCGACACCACGCACGTTCGATTAGTCCCAACCCGTCTTCGTAAGCGCGTCCGAGCATAGCAGACTGGGAGGCGTCGCTTACTCAGCGTGGGTGGGCGGTGCTACACTCGCGCCATCGACACAGACGTGCGTCAGCGCACGAAAAAACAAGGAGTTCAGCGATGAGCGCAAAGATCGTTCATATCAGTGATTCGAGCTTCGAGAAAGACGTGCTCGGCGCCGACAAGCCGGTGCTGGTGGACTATTGGGCGGAGTGGTGCGGCCCGTGCAAGATGATCGCGCCGATTCTCGAGGAAATTGCGCAGGAGTACGGTGATCGCATCAAAGTCTGCAAGATGGACATCGATGCAAATCAGCAGACACCACCGAAGTACAACATCCGTGGTATTCCGACCTTGATGCTGTTCAAAAACGGCGAGGTCGAAGCGATCAAGATCGGCGCAGTCTCGAAGTCGCAACTGGCCGCGTTTCTCGAAAGCAATATCTGATTCAACCCGGATGAGGGCCGCACGGTCCTCATCCGTCAGAACCCGCATTTGACTCTGGACGCACTGTATCGGCGGGTGGTAGATTCCATCCGCCAGCGCTAGTTCTTAGCCGCCTCCCTTTCCGAATTTTCTCGAAACCCACTCTCAAGCGACTGCTCTCGGGCGACTTGAAGAACTGGCCGGCGTCATTGCAATCCCCGTCTCAAACCCCGCACTACGTGGCCTTTGTAATCATATGAATTTGACAGACCTGAAACGCAAACCGGTTGGTGACCTCGTGGACATGGCGCGCGACATGGGGCTCGAAAATCTCGCCCGGTCGCGCAAACAGGAGGTCATCGCAGCGATCCTGCGCAAACAATCGAAAAACGGCGAAGACATCTACGGCGACGGTACGCTGGAGATTCTCCAGGATGGATTCGGGTTTTTGCGTTCGGCGGACTCGTCGTATCTCGCGGGACCCGACGATATCTACGTCTCGCCAAGCCAGGTGCGGCGTTTCAACCTTCGAACCGGCGACTGTATCGCCGGCAAGATCCGTCCACCGAAGGACAGCGAACGCTATTTCGCGCTGTTGAAGGTCGACGAGATCAACTTCAGCGAACCGAACACCAAAAAACACAAGATCCTCTTCGAAAACCTCACGCCGCTGTTCCCGAACCGGCGCCTGACGCTGGAACGCGGCAACGGCAGCACCGAAGACCTGTCGATGCGGATCGTCGACCTGATCGCGCCGATCGGTCGCGGCCAGCGGGGCCTGATCGTGTCACCGCCGAAAGCAGGCAAGACGATCCTGCTGCAGAGCATGGCGAAAGCCATCGTCGCCAACGACCCTGAAGTGGTGCTGATCGTGCTGTTGATCGACGAACGGCCCGAGGAAGTGACGGAGATGCAGCGTTCGGTGCGCGGCGAAGTCGTCGCCAGCACGTTCGACGAACCGCCGTCACGCCACGTCCAGGTCGCCGAGATGGTGATCGAAAAAGCCAAACGACTTGTCGAGCACCAGAAAGACGTCGTGATTCTGCTCGATTCGGTCACCCGGCTCGCGCGCGCCTACAACACGATCGTGCCGTCGTCCGGTAAGGTACTGACCGGCGGCGTTGACGCCCATGCGCTGGAGCGGCCGAAACGATTCTTCGGTGCTGCACGCAACATCGAGGAAGGCGGCAGCCTGACGATCATCGCAACCGCGCTCGTCGAAACCGGCTCCAAGATGGACGAAGTCATCCACGAAGAGTTCAAAGGTACCGGCAACATGGAGTTGCACCTCGAGCGGAAATCGCCGAGAAGCGTGTGTATCCCGCGATCAACATCCGCCGCTCCGGCACGCGCCGCGAAGACCTGCTGATGTCGGAGGAAGAACTCAACCGGGCGTGGATCCTGCGCAAACTGCTGCACGAAATGGACGACACCGCCGCGGTCGAGTTCATGCTCGACCGGCTGCGTACCACCAAGACGAACGCTGAATTCTTTGCGTCGATGAAAGGCGGAAGCCGTTCATAGCCCGAGCGCGCATCGCTTCGATTACGCACCATCATTCGGGCGTCGCGTTAGTCACGCTGACGGAGCGCGACGATTTTCGATTCCGGGCCGGTCAATACCTGAACGTCGTGCATCCCAGCGGCGCGCGGATCCCGATGTCGATCGCCAGCGCGCCCGAACGCCTGCCGCAACTGGAACTCCACTTCCGAAGTTTGCCGGGCGTGCCCGAGGCGCAGCTGATGGACGAGATTCTGCTCGACGCAGCCGACAGTTCGCGTGACGTTACGATCGATGGACCCTTCGGCAATGTCTGCGTCGACGGCCCCGTCGAGAACGGACTGCTGTTGATCGCGGGCGGGTCGGGCATCGCGCAATGTCGCGGGATCGCGGCGCATCTGCGGCACGTGCGGCAGACGCGCGACGTGCAGCTACTGTGGAGCGTTACTGCACCGAGTCAGCTCTACTGCGACGAGGAACTGCGCGGATTTGCGCCTTGGCTCCACTACACCGCGCTGATCGACGCGCCGAATTCGCAGAACGCGGCCGTCGTATGGCTACGCCGGTGGGAAGCGCCGCAACACGGCAGGATCATCATCAGCGGTGGCCCCGGCTTCGTGTATGCGGTCGCCGATGCTCTGACGGAAATTGGCGCACCCGTGGCGTCGGTCGAATCGGATGTGTTCAGCTACGCGCAACGACCATAACGTTCGCCGGCGCGTCTGCGCGCAACGGTGACGCGTCGACCTCGCCGCCGAGCGTCAGCGCCTGTGCCAACAATTCGCCCGCGCGCTCGCGCTCGCCCGTCGCCAGATACAAGCGCCCCAACGCGGCGCAGACCTCGGCGGTGGGTCGGGCGCCGAGGCTCGACTCGAAGTACTCGCGCGCCTTCCCGTTATCACGGTTCGCAAGCGCGATGCGTCCGAGCGCCAGCAGCAGAGTCGCGTCGTTGGGATGCTGCTTGAGCCAGCCCTGCGCGGTCGCGAATTGGCGCTCCGCCGGCTGCGTGTGCAGGCGACCGTAGAGCGCGACCAGACCTTCGTTCCAGTCCTGCTTGAGCGCTTTGCTCAAAGTCGATTCAGCTTCTTCGACAGCGCCCGCGTTCGCGAGCGCTTGGACGTAAGCACCGATCAATTCAGGGTCACTGCGCAGATCTTTGTCGACGTTGCCCCACTGCGCGACCAACTCGCCGAGCGCGGCATCGCCGCCGACCACCGCCGGGCGATCGAAACAACCGATCCACCAGCGCCGCATCGACGCGCGCAGCGCGGTCGCGTCGAACACGGTGCGTTTGCGCAATTCCGGCGCGAGCGCGATGAGCGCCGGCCAGTCGCCCAACTGCTCGAGCGTGTCGGCCAGCAGGCGCAACACCCGCGCGTGGTTGGGCGCATCGAGCTTCGCTTGTTCCAATGTTGCGCGCGCGTCCGCGTACTGCCGCGTCGCCAGTTGCATTTCGGCGCGGGTCATCGCGATCGCGAGTGCGGCATCCGGTGTCGATTCAGCGGCCTTGCTCAGCCACTGATCACGCGCGCCGACATCGCCGAGCCTGCTCGCGGCGTGCGCAGCGCCGACATAGTTGATCAGCGGCGTCGCTGCATCCTCCGCTGCGTTCAACAGCGCCTTGCGGCCACCGACCCAATCGCCTTCGCCCACCAGCACCAAGCCACGCACCGTGTTCGCCTGTGCTGTGCGCGCCCGCCGATCCTGGCGCCAGTTCGCGACGCCGGCGCCGCCGCGCAGCAACTGCGTCCAGACGGCGATGCCGAGCCGCAGCAGCAGGTAGATGACCATCAACGCCAGCAGCGCGAACCACAAACTCGTTTCGAAACTCATGTCCGCATACGTCACGAGGACATAGCCCGGATCGCGCGACATCAGCGTGCCCATCGCGCCGCCGATCACGACGGCGAGAACGACGAACGTGAGCAGTCGTCTCATTGGTCTGCACCGGCAGCAGCAGGCGCGCTATCGGCCTGCGCTTGCGTGGCAGCACCTTCAGCCGCGGCGGCCGGTTCTACAGGCACCGGCGGCGGCGCCTGCGCATCGAGCAGCGGACGCAGTGCATTGAGAGATCCGGAGATATTTGGCAGTGCACGATCGAGCCGCACAGTCAGCAGTTGGTCTATTTCGGCGCGCGCCATCGTGACCGAAGCAGCGGCGGGATCCAGGTAGTCGTCGAGCCAGCGCCGAACTGCGCCGAGGCTCTGCTGATAGACAGACGCGTCATTGCGCAGCAACGCGAGTTCCGCAATCTGCAGCTGCAACGCGAGGTTCAGGCGCAAGTAGGCCGCTTCATCCGGTCCAAGCGGCGGTCGTGGCGCGCCGCCCTGGCGTCGAAACTCGAACAACGAACGAAACTTCTGCCATGCCGACCTCCCCGCCGACTCCAACGTCGACTCCGCTGGCATGGGTAGCGCCGTTTCCGGCGCTACGCTTGCCTGTGTCGAGCTGAACCGGGCGCCGCGCGTCGGCAGATCGAGCACCGTTCCCGCCAGCGCCTGCAGCCGCGCAGACACCGCGGCGAGATCGACGCCCGAGTCGCCGCGCAGTGCCTCGACCTCCTTCGCGAGTTCGTCGCGGACCGGCGCCAATCCCGGTCCATCGACTTGACTCACGAGCGACTGCGCGGCCAGCAACAGTGTCAGCGCGCCGGTGACGTCGCGCTGCACCAGCAATCGATCGTTGGCGTTGCGCAGCAGATATTCGCTCTGTGCGAGCTGCAACGCGTGCTGCGACTCCGGCGTCAATACCGATGGTGTGGCCATCGTCGCACCGAGCGTCGGTGATGCTGCGGCGGACTCGTCGATGCGCTGCTGTTGCCGCCGCAGTTGCGATTCGATTTCGGCGCTGTTGCCGATCACGCGCTGTAACTCATCCGCCTGACGTTGCTGTGCGACGCGCAACGCATCGAGCCCATCGATCGAGGTGGGCGCAGTCAGCTGCCGGTAGTACGGATAGGCGGCCAGGCCCAACGCCGACAACGCCACCAGAAGCGCGAACGCAGCGAGGCCACGACCACTGCGACGCACCGGCTGCGCTGCGCCACTCGCGCCGGCGGGACGATCCGCGAGCGAATCAACAGCATCGTTACTCATCGTGATCCCTCATCCCTCGTGGTGATCCTCGCCCGCATTGCCCCCAAGCGCCGCGATCGCGGCGACGACCGCACGCGCGCCGGGTCCTTCGGCCACGACGACGCGCCGAAACTGAAGCTCGGTCAGCGCGGTGGCGACGCGTTGCGACGGCGCGATCAGCGCAACGCGCACGTCGCCGCCAACACCGCGCCACACGGTTGCAAACGCGCGTGCGCCATCAACACTCGATATGACGACGGCGCCGACTGCGCCGCCCACCGGCAGCGTCGCTGCCGCAGCATCGACCGATACCGGTTCGCGCACGTACAACTCGCACCGTTCGACGGCGGCGCCGCGACGCGTCAGCGCGTCAGCGAGCAACGACCGGCCGCCTCGCCCTGCACAGATCAGCACACGGCGCCCACTCACATCGCGCAACGGCGGCAACGCGAGTATACCCTCCGACGTTTCCGACTCGGGCGTCAGCGCCGCGACTCCAAGTTCACCGAGCGCGCCTGCGGTAGTTCGACCGACCGCGATCCACAACAGGGGCGGGCGTTCGCGCCAGATCGCATCGATCATTGGCATACCCAACCGCACGGCGTGACCCGACACGAATATTGCGACATCGAAGCGATCGAGCCTGGCGAGGAGTTCGCGGATGCGCGCCGAATCAAGCGGTCTGATCTCGAGCACAGGAAATCGCAGCGCGGCATAGCCCGCCGTGCGCAACGCGTCGATCAGCGCGGTCGCGCCCGGTTCCGATCGCGTGACCAGGATGGGTGCTGCGTGATCAGCGATCGGCACCGCGCGGGCCTTTGCGCATGTCCCGGTGCAACTGCGACAGGATCGCATCGGCACCGAGCTCGCGCAGCCGGGCGGCGGCCGCCGCGCCGAGCGCATCCGGATCGTCGCCGGTCACCGCACATCGCAACACGCGTGTGCCCTTGGCATCGGCAATCAGGGCCGCGAGGTGCAACCCATCGCCGCGTGCCTGCGCGTAGGCTGCAATCGGCAGTGAACAATCCGCGCCGAGAGCGCGGCTCACCGCGCGCTCGGCGGTGACACAGCGCGCCACAGAGGAATCGTTCAGCGAGGCGAGCACCGCGATCACATCTGCACGATCCGCAAGGCATTCGACGCCGAGCGCGCCCTGACCGGCCGCCGGCAGACTGTCGTCGAGGCTCAGGAATTCGCGGATGCGCGCGCCCATGCCGAGCCGCTGCAGCCCCGTCCCCGCGAGCAACAGCGCGTCGAATTGCCCGGCGTCGAGTTTATCCAGGCGCGTGTTCACGTTGCCGCGCACCGGCAACACCTCGAGATCCGGACGGCGCGCGAGCAGCTGCGCCTGCCGCCGCAAGCTCGACGAGCCAACGCGCGCCCCCGGCGGCAATTGCGCTACGCTTCCCGCGCCGGGGCTCACGAGCACGTCGCGCACCTCGTCGCGAAAGCCGATGACGGGCAGCGCGAAGCCGGCCGGCAACTCCGCAGGCACGTCTTTCATCGAATGCACCGCAACGTCGGCCCGACCATCGCTGATCGCCGTTTCGAGCTCCTTGATGAACAGACCCTTGCCGCCGACCTCACTGAGGGGCGAGGACAACAACCGATCACCGCTCGTCGTCATTCCGATGATTTCGATGACGAGGCCGGGATTGGCTTGCTTCAGGCGCGCCTCGATGAACTCGGCCTGCCACAATGCCAGAGCGCTCTTGCGCGTCGCTATTCGAAGGCGGGTAATGCTCACAGCTTCTGTATATATCTGCGAATCGACGATACATGCCGGCGGCTGATATCGATCCCACCGGGAACGTCGCGCAAGCGGATCTGATACTGGCCTTCTTCGTTGCGCTCGAGCCCCTCGATGTACTTGGTGGCAACCAGCGCGTTGCGGTGCACTCGAACAAAACGGGTGCCGAACTCGAGCTCGAGCTCCGCGAGCGTCTCGTCGATCAAGAGCTCACCGCCCGCATGACGCATCGTGACGTACTTCTGATCCGCCTGGAAAAATCGCACCGCGTCGATGGGCACCAGCTCGATTCCTTTGCGTGTCCGCGCCGAAATATGGCTGCGGCTCGAGCCCTCGTCCTGCGCAAGTGCCGCGAGTTGTGCCCGATTCGTCCGCGTCGCCGAACCGAGCACTTCGATCAAATCGTCGCGGCGCACGGGCTTCAGCAGATAACCCACCGCCTGCACCTTGAATGCCTCGATCGCGTGCTCTTCATACGCCGTGCAGAAGACTACCGCCGGCGGCTGCTCCATCCCCGCCATGTGCCGAGCCGCTTCCAGGCCATCCATGCCGGGCATCCGGATGTCGAGCAACACGACGTCCGGCTGCGTCGATTCACACGTTTGCACCGCCTGCATCCCGTTCGCCGCCTGTCCAACCACGTCGTACCCGGGCAGATCGCCCAACATGCGCGCGAGGCGATCGCGCGCCAACCGTTCATCGTCGACTATGAGCACCTTCACCGTTGTGCGGCCTCCTGCATTGACTCCTCCGACCCCTCCGAACCGTGGTGACACGGGTAGCGCAACAACGTGACGTAGAGGTCGCCTTCGGCGTCAGCCGTCAGTTCGGCTGCCTGGTCGTACAACACGTTGAGCCGACTCCTGATGTTGTTCAGCGCCATCTTGTTGCCCTGCGTGTGAGTTCGATACTCAGGTGCGGGCAGCGGATTCGTGATGCGCACGCTGACCATGTCGTGATCGTGCCGCAGCGTCAGCGAAATGGTGCCGCCGTCGGGCAGCGGCTGGATCCCATGATAGATCGCGTTCTCGAGCAGCGGCTGCAGCGTCAGCAACGGGATCTTCAGTCCGTCCGGATATTCGCCGATGTCCCACACGAGGTGGAGGCGCTCGCCGAGGCGCAATTGTTCGATGCGCACGTAGCGCTCGCACAGTTCCAGTTCTTCGGAGAGGAGCACCTGATTGCCGGCATCGTTGAGGCTGGCACGGAACAACTCCGACAGATCCTCGACGACCGACTCGGCGGTTTCCGGGTCGACAGAAATGAGACTCGCGATGATGTTCATACTGTTGAAGAGGAAGTGTGGGCGGATGCGCGACTGCAACGCCTGAATGCGTGAGCGCAACTCGGACTGCTCCTGCTCGCGCAGCTGCTGCTGGACATAGAAGTAACGCAACACCATGCCGGCGATGATGCAGGAGATCCCGAGCTGCTTCGCGATTGCGATCCAATTCACGTCGACCGAGCGATAGCTCATCGTTCCCGCGACGACTCGATCGGCCGCGAGACTGACCACGAGCGTCAGCACCGTGATCATCACGAACGCCAGCAGCGCCCCGCGCACGAGCCCCATCTGCGCCAACCAGCGGCGCGTTCCGCACAACGCGCCGGCGCTCATCAGCACCACCCACTGCACGTAGAGCGATTTCAGCGCGAGGCCTTCCCACGTGAGTGGTCCGCCGGCGAACAACAGCACCAGCACGAGCAGTTGGGCGACCAGTACGACGATGCTCAGCGCGGGTGCGTTGCACAGATCGGGAATGACGAACCGAGTCGGTCGCGCCTGATCGATCGGTGCCGCCGCCACTACGTCTCCTGTCCACTCACGCAGATGCGCATCGCCAAGTTGCTATAATCGCCCGTCTTGCTGCAACGATCGAAGCCTCGATGAGCCACACAACCGACGTCCCCGGGAAGCTCTGGGGCGGACGATTCAGTGAACCTACCGATCAGTTCGTCGAGCGCTTCACCGCATCGATCGGATTCGATGCGCGGTTATACCACCACGACATTCAAGGCTCCATCGCCCACGCCCGGATGCTCGCCCAAGTCGGCGTACTGTCAGGCAACGAGTGTGGCGCCATCGTCGACGGCCTGCAGCAGATTCATTCCGAAATCGACGCAGGTTCGCTGCAGTGGTCGGTCGCACTCGAAGACGTTCACATGAACATCGAGTCTCGCCTCATCGAGATCGTTGGAGAGGTCGGCAAACGGCTGCACACCGGTCGCTCGCGCAACGATCAGGTCGCCACCGACATTCGCCTGTATCTGCGCGACGAGATCGACGCGCTGCACGCGCTGAAGACGCAGCTGCTGACCGCATTGCTCGACTTAGGCCAGACCCACGCGGACACGATCATGCCGGGCTTTACGCACCTGCAGATCGCGCAGCCGGTGACGTTTGGCCATCACGTTCTCGCGTGGTTCGAGATGCTCTCGCGCGACCGCGATCGGCTCCGAGATCTGCGCAAACGGGTCAACGTGATGCCGCTCGGCAGCGCCGCGCTCGCGGGGACCACATTTCCGATCGATCGCGACTTTACTGCGCGCGAACTCGGCTTCGACGCCGTCGGCGAGAACTCGCTCGACGCCGTCAGCGATCGCGACTTCGCGATCGAATTCTGTGCAGCCGCGAGTCTGACGATGATGCATCTGTCGCGCTGGTCGGAGGAGCTCGTGCTGTGGTCGTCGCAACAGTTCGGCTTCATCGAACTGCCCGATCGCTTCTGCACCGGCTCGTCGATCATGCCGCAGAAGAAGAATCCCGACGTACCGGAACTCGTGCGCGGCAAGGCGGGGCGCGTCTTTGGACATCTGATGGGACTGCTGACACTGATGAAGGGCCAGCCGCTCGCGTACAACAAGGACAACCAGGAAGACAAAGAGCCGCTGTTCGACGCAGTCGACACACTAAAGGACTGCCTCACCGCGATGTTGGGCATGCTGCCATACGTCGAGGTACGCGCAGACCGCATGCGCGCGGCTGCGGCGCAGGGTTTTGCGACCGCGACCGACCTCGCCGATTACCTCGTGCGCAAGGACGTCCCATTCCGCGACGCGCACGAAATCGTCGGCCGCTGTGTGGCCTACGCCATCGCCCGAGGGTTAGCGCTGCCCGAGTTGAGTCTGGATGAACTGAAGGGCTTCAGCGCCGTCATCGACGCATCGGTGTTCGACGTGCTGACGCTCGAAGGCTCGGTCAACGCGCGCAATCACCAGGGTGGCACCGCGCCGGTTCAGGTCCGCGCGGCAATCGCGCGCGGCCGCGCCCGGCTCTAGCGCGTGCCGACCGGCGTGTATACTTTCGCGCTTCGTCGCCGGTGGACTTCAACGCAGTGCGGTTGCTGATCGTTTCGCTATTGCTGCTCATGGTCACGACGTGCGGACAGCGCGGACCGTTGCGATTGCCCGACGAGTCGTCCCCCAAGCCGGCGAACATCCTGTGACCGACGTGCTGTCGTTTCGCGCCGGCGTCGCTCACGTCGAAGACGTTCCGCTGCCAGCCATCGCCGATCGCTGCGGCACCCCGACCTATGTTTATTCGCGCGCACATTTCGCCGCGCAATACACAACGCTCGATGCGGCGCTGAGTCCGCTGCCGCACCGGATCTGTTACGCAGTGAAAGCCAACAGCAACCTCGCGGTGCTGAAACTGTTCGCGTCGCTCGGGGCCGGCTTCGACATCGTTTCCGGCGGCGAACTCGAGCGCGTCGTGCGTGCCGGCGGCAATGCACGTGACGTCATTTTTTCCGGCGTCGGCAAGTCCGGCGCCGAAATCGACTTCGCGCTGAAGCTGGAGATCGGCTGCTTCAACGTCGAGAGCGCGGCGGAACTCGAGCGCATTGAAACCCACGCGCGGCGTCTGGCGCGCCGTGCACGCATCTCGGTGCGCGTCAATCCGGACATCGATGCCGGGACTCATCCATACATCTCGACCGGGCTCAAGACCAACAAGTTCGGCGTGCCGCACGACGAGGCACTGTCGATGTACCGGCACGCATCGAACTCGCAATGGCTCGACGTCGTCGGAATCGACTGTCATATCGGTTCACAGATCGCAACGCCCGGCCCGTTGCTCGACGCGCTTCGGAGCCTCCTGCGCCTGGTCGATCAACTCGAAGCCGAAGGCATCCGAGTCGAACATCTCGATCTCGGCGGCGGCTTCGGCGTCGTTTATCGCGACGAACCCGAATTCGACGTCGCGGCCTACGCGACGCAAGTGAAGCGCCTGCTGCACGGCCGCGCCATGCGGCTACTCGTGGAACCGGGCCGCTTCCTCGTCGCAAACGGCGGCGTGCTGCTGACGCGCGTGGAATACCTGAAGCTCGCGAGCACCAGCGATCGCCGCAATTTTGCGATTCTCGACGCGGCAATGAACGACTTGATTCGACCGACGCTGTATCAGGCGTGGCATCGGATTCGCGCGGTCGAAACACCGGCGCACGCTGCGGTTCACGCCCGTTGGGATCTTGTGGGTCCGGTTTGCGAGTCGGGCGACTTCCTCGCGCACGATCGCGAACTCACGCTCTCCGAGAATGCGCTGCTCGCGATCCAGAGCGCCGGCGCATACGGGTTCGTTCAAAGCTCGAACTACAACACGCGCAATCGCGCGGCCGAGGTGATGGTCGACGGCGATTCGTTCGCGGTGGTGCGCAGACGCGAAACCACCGCCGATCAACTGCGCGCCGAAACACCTTTGATGGACAGCGAATCCGCCGCACCCGACGCGGCGCCTTTGCAATACAAGGCCTGACGGTTACGCTTTGACGTATGCAGATACAGTTCAGCAAGATGCACGGACTCGGCAATGACTTCATGGTCATCGACCAGGTCAGTCAGGAAGTGCCACTATCGAGCGAGTTGATCCAGCGCCTGGCGGATCGTCACACCGGGGTCGGCTTCGATCAGCTGCTCTGCGTGCAGCCGCCGACCAACCCGGACAGCGACTTCCGCTTCCGCATCTACAATGCCGATGGCAGCGAAGCCGAACAATGCGGCAATGGCGCGCGTTGTTTCGCGAAGTTCGTCGTCGACAAACATCTCTCCGTGAAATCGGAGCTGCATCTGGAGACGAACACCGGCAGCATCGTCACGCGCCTGCGCGATGACGGAATGGTCGAAGTGGACATGGGCGTGCCGACGACGACGCCGCAGCAGATCCCGTTCGTCGCCGATGGCGAATCGACGACCTATCGGATCGCCGTCGGCGCCGACACGCTGGATGTGGTGCCGGTCTCGGTCGGCAATCCACACGCCGTGTTGTTCGTCAACTCAGTCAACGACGCGCCGGTTGCGACGCTGGGGCCGGCCCTGTCGCGCCACGAACGCTTCCCGCACGGTGCAAATGTCGGTTTTTGCCAGGTGATCGACCCGGGCTTTGTGCGGCTGCGCGTTTACGAACGCGGCGTCGGCGAAACCCGCGCGTGCGGCACCGGCGCGTGCGCGGCGGCGGTGGCCGGCATCCTCACGGGCCGCCTCGGCAGCCGCATCAAAGTTTCGCTGCCCGGCGGCAAAGTCAAAATCAAATGGGCGGGCAGCGGCCATTCGCTGCACATGCTCGGGCCTGCCTGTCTCGTCTACGAAGGACACATCGAGGTATGAAAGCCGAAGCGAGCGCCGTGGACCCGCGCGACGAAGATTCCGTGATGCGATATCTGCGCGACAATCCGGATTTTTTCGGCCGTCACCCGACGCTGCTGACGGATCTGAGCCTGCCGCACGACTCGGGTGAGGCGATATCGCTGGTCGAACGCCAGGTCGCCATTCTGCGCGAACGCAATATCGACATGCGGCGGCGCCTCACCCATCTCGTTGGTGCCGCCAACAACAACGACACGCTATTCGAAAAGACGCGTCGATTCACACTCCTAATACTCGACTGCGAATCACTCGACGCGATCGACGGGGTCCTGGCCGATACCCTCATCGACGATTTTGCCGCCGACTATGCGCGCTGCTTCGTCTCCCATCCGTCCTCGTTCGAATCGGGACAGCATCTGCTTTACGTGAGCTCCGCAGCCGAATTACCACTACTGCACCTGACACAAACGACGTCACTGTCGTGCGGCATGCTGCGCACCGACGAGTTGCAGACGCTGTTCGGCGATGTCGTCAGCGGCGACGGGTCCGCGGGGCTCGTTCGCCTGAAGCACGGCGACTTGATCGGCGTGCTCGCGATCGGAAGCCACGATCCGACGCGCTTCAGTCCCGACATGGGGACGCTCTTCATCCGCTACATCGGCGACGTGCTGTCGCGTGTCCTGGCGCGATTGGTGACTCGCGATGGCGGCCGCTGAGAGTCCGCTCCACGCCGACATCGCTCGTTACATCGCCTATCTAGAGTACGAAAAGCAATACTCCCCGCACACGCTCGGCGCGTACCGACGTGATCTAGAGCAATTCGCAAGCGGTCTCGAGATCGTGCAGTGGAACGCCGTGCGCACGGACCATGTGCGCAGTCACTTGAATGCGCTGCATCGGCGCGGCCGCGCGACCCGCAGCATCCAGCGCGCGCTGTCGTGCGTCCGCTCGTTCCTGCGCTACCTCGATCGCACAGGCGGCGTCCAAGGCAACGCGGCGAGCGTCGTCCGCGCACCCAAATCGCGCCGCAAGCTGCCACGCCTGCTCGACACCGACCTCACGTCACAGCTGCTGAACTTCACGCCCAAGAACGCGCTCGAATCGCGCGATGCGGCGATGCTCGAGCTCTTCTACGGCAGTGGCTTGCGCCTGGCCGAACTCGTCGCGCTCGACGTGAAGGATCTCGAGCTCGGCGAAGGCTTCGTGACAGTCACCGGGAAAGGTCGAAAAGTGCGCCAGGTGCCGCTCGGGTCCTTTTGCGTCAAAGCGCTGCGAGCCCATCTGGCGTACCGCGATCGTGTGGATCCGTCAGCGCCCGTGTTCACCGGCAGGCGCGACGCACGAATCAGCGCCCGCGCGGTCCAGGCGCGCCTGAAGCAGGTGGGGAAACGCCAGCTCGGATCCGCTGCGCTGCATCCGCACATGCTGCGCCACAGCTTTGCGAGCCATCTGCTCGAGTCGAGCGGCGATCTGCGCGCGGTGCAGGAGTTGCTCGGGCACGCCGACATCTCGACGACACAGATCTACACCCATCTCGATTTTCAACACCTCGCGAAGGTCTACGACGCGAGCCACCCGCGTGCCAAGCAGCGGGGTTGAAATGCCGCGCATCGAAGTCGTCACATTCGATCTCGACAATACGCTGTGGGATGTCGATGCGGTCATTCGCAACGCCGAACGGACGACGCGCGCGTGGTTCGACAGCCACGTACCGGAGTTGCACGCGACCTTGACGTCGGAAGACTGGCTTACGATCCGCAAGCGCATCGTCACCGAACAGCCAGCGCTGACGCACAATCTGTCTTACCTGCGCGAAGAGACGTTTGCGCGCGCCATCATTGCGGTTGGACGCGGCGATGCCGAAGCGCGGCGCCTGGCGGCGCAAGCGTTCCAGCTGTTTCTCGCCGAACGTCACAGAGTCAGCTATTTCGACGATGCGCTCGACATCCTCGAACGTCTGGCGCGCAGACACTCACTCGGCGCGCTGACGAACGGCAACGCGGATATCGCCAGGCTCGGACTCGATCGTTTCTTTCGCTTCGCATTCTGTGCGGCGGACGTTGGCGCCGCGAAACCCGCGCCGCAGATGTTCAACGCCGCGCTCGCGCACACGAACATTCGCGCGCAGCAGATGATTCACATCGGCGACAACCCCATCGACGATATTCAAGGCGCGCATGACGTCGGGATCGCAACGATCTGGGTGCAATTGACCGACGCGTTGGTCGACGCGACGCCGGCGACCCGAGTCGTCAATCGCCTGAAGGACATTCCCGACGCCGTCGCGCAGATCGAAGGCTGATCCGGCGGAACTCCTACTCGACTTCCACGCTTTACCGCGCGTGAGATGCGATGAAGTCCTTTACGGCGTCGATACTGGCCGGCAATACGGTGCGTCGAGCGGGCGCACCTCGCAGTGCATCGAGGCTCGGATGCCGCGCAACGGGTTTGCCGATGGCCGCATCGACCGACTCCGGAAACTTGGCCGGATGCGCGGTTGCGAGGCACACCACAGGTGAATCGACGCTGACGCGCGCGGCCGCGGCAATGCCTACCGCCGTGTGCGGATCGATCACATAGCCGCTGCGTCGGTAGACGTCCCTGATCGTCGCGAGCGTCTCCGCCTTGGTCACCGCGGTTGCGACGATGTGCCCATCCAGCGGTATCCCTTGCGTCAAACCGGCTTCGCCGGTGCGGCTGAACAAGTCCATGAAGGCGCGCAGGCGTGCACTGTCGCGGTCCATCCGCAGGAACAGGAACCGCTCGAAGTTGCTGGCAACCTGGATGTCCATCGACGGGCTGATCGTGTGGTGCACGCGTCCGCGCCGATACACGCCGGTGTTGAAAAATACCGCGAGGATGTCGTTTTCATTCGTCGCGCAGATCAGCCGATCGATCGGCAGTCCCATCTGCAGCGCGAGATAGCCCGCGAAAATGTCGCCGAAATTTCCGGTCGGCACACTGAACGACACGCGCCTGCGACCGCCGTCATCGAGCGCGAGCGTCGCATACACGTAGTAGACGATCTGCGCCAGCAAGCGTGCCCAATTCACCGAGTTGATCGCGCCGAGGCGATGGCGCGCTTTGAACGGCAGATCATTGAACGTTTCCTTCATGATTGCCTGGCAGTCGTCGAAGCTGCCCTGCAGCGCCAGGCAATGCACGTTCGCGTCGGTCACCGTCGTCATCTGCAGCTCCTGCAGCGCGCTGGTGCGCCCGTCGGGATACATGATGAAGATGCTGATGGCAGGCTTGCCGCGTACGCCGGCAATCGCCGCGCTGCCGGTATCACCGCTGGTGGAGCCGAGAATGTTCAGCGAGCCGCCGCGCTGTTCGAGGATGTAGCTGAACACGTTGCCGAGAAACTGCAACGCGATGTCCTTGAACGCGAGTGTCGGGCCGTGGAAGAGTTCGAGCACGTGCAAGCCGTCGAGCTTACGCAGCGCAATCACATCCGGTGTGTCGAAGCTTGCGTAGCTGCGTTGCAATAGTTCGCGTAGTACTGCGTGCGGGATGTCGTCGACGAAGTGTGCCATCACGCGGGCGGCGAGTTCGGTGAACGGAAGCCCGCGCCAGCGCTCGAGCTCTGCCCGCACATCCGGAATTCGCTCCGGCACGAACAATCCGCCGTCTTCGGCAAGACCCGCGATGACCACATCCTGGAAACGCAGAGGCGCGGCGCGCCCCCGGGTGCTCACATAGCGCATCGCAGATTCAGTTCATCAGATAGTGGACTTCATTCTAACGCGACAACACAGGCGCGCTGGATCGTGCACGCGCGAA
>CAYUMA010000580.1:0-3533 GCA_964445675.1 uncultured Pseudomonadales bacterium
AAGGGCCATCGACATCTCCCGCAGTTGGTCAGCGCGCTCGTGCGCGCACTGAATATCAAGCAGCAGCAGCACCGGATGCAGAAGGCCGCGTAATCACACGATGGAGCCGTGGAGAATTCCAACTAAGAATGGGCTTGACTCGCACAAAGTGACATGGCATCTGAGCGTCACGTCCGACAATACAACCATCCAACTGGCACGTGAGGGGCAGGTTCCGATCCGATACCAGTTATGGGAAAAGGTCACAGATGACCATGGTACGTTTTATCTACAGAACGTCGGTGCGTCCGAGTCCATGCACAAGGCCATGGTCCTGCAAATGAATGGCGTTCAGGGCAATCTACCGGCGGCGGCACTCACCGAAGCAACCGCAGATAATGTCAATGTGCGCTGGTTCGAGGCGGACCTCGGCGAGTACATCAAATTCGCGACGGCCAACCCTGCTCATCAACAGTATTTGAACGTTTACGGCAACGGTCCGTATGATAGTAAATCGGTAATCGGTACGCATGACGGCGATGGCGCCAACGCACGTTGGAGAGTGATTCCCTACGTACCCCGGTCCTCACTCACCTGGCAAGATGCGATTGAATTCAAGTTCATCAATGAGTTCTCCGATGGCGCCATCTGGGACGACGGCGGCACCGATGCGCAACGGGTGAGCTTTTGGCATCCCATCGTGCCCGCCGGATATCACATGGTTGGCGATTTCGGTCACCTGGGTCGCGCCAATCCCTCAAAACGCGCCGTAGTGGTCGTCGTAAAGGAGTTGCAGGAGGGAGCACTCGCCGAGCCAGAAGACTTCAAACAGATTTGGATGGACGGCAGGAATCGTTGTTCCTTCTGGCAACCGATTCCGCCCGATGGATACGTAGCCATGGGGACTGTCGTCACGCCAGGTAATAGCAAGCCGACAAGAGCACAGGTGATGTGCGTTCGCGAGGATCTGGTCGCGGTCGGAGAGGTGGGGCCGCGAATCTGGGATGACCACGACAGTGGAGCCCCCTATCCCGCGACGATCTTCGGCATCAACGCTTCAACGGCACCAGAGGGCGTTGCCCACTTCTCCCCGAACACATTCCTAACCGTCTCGGGTCGTGGCAGCGCTCCGGTCGTCCACGACTGCGCCCATGTCTTCAAAGTATCGGTCGCTCCTCAAACGGCGAACTCGAGTGCTCCAAAGCATCCCACCCTCACCGACTATGACAAACCGAGCCTCTTTGCGGAGGATACTGAGACGCATTCCTGCTTGCTGCCCTGGTTCGTGGTGAAGGATGAACAATATACCGCTGCCGAGAAGCTCACATACTCACCCACCTACCTCTTGCAGCGAAAGGACCGCTATAAACTCCTGGTACACATCAATAACAGAGATGGCAACGAAAGACAGTCCCGGATCAGCACGGAATCCGTCGGAATCAGCGACATGCATTCGAGAACGTGGACGGAGACCACCGGGCTAAAGCTGACCGCAGCCACCAAGAGCAGCGCCAAAGTCCTCGATGTGGGCACTGAAGTGAGCTACTCCGTCGAGATCAGCCAGACGTTTGCCTGGAGTGAGACGGACTCGAGAACAACGACAAAGACAAGCACCGATGCAATAACCCTCGTCGTTCCGGCGCAATCATCAGGAGCGGTTTGGACGATCGAAAGTACGTATCGGCTGTTCAGGAACGCGGGAGCAGGCACCGAAGTGCAAATCAAGGACTTGAACGGAGGTGAACTGACAATAACCGATGTTCGACCAAATGGTGCCTACTATGCCTCGTATCCGAGTGGGCGGCCCGTCGTCGTTACTGGTATATCAGTCGACACTGACCGATAAGACCGATCCACCGGTTCCTGCTGTGAGGCCGACTACCAAGTAGCATGACAACTCCGACTGATGGGTTCACCTCGACTTCTGTTTTCGCCATCCAGCGTTGCACATGTCGTCCAAGAAGTCCGGGTACCATCTGGCGTTTTGCGGACAGGCACGCATGTGCTCGGAGCCAATTACTTCGACTTCCGCAAGGGCTATGAGTCCCTGACCAACGAGTGCGACTCTTACGACGTTCCCGGCGAGTTCGCCTTCAATGATGATTTCACGCATGCGTGATAGAGTAGGAGTATATGTTTCAGACCATATCGTCTTTACATCCTGGCCAGGACCGTTGTCCTGCAGGAGGCTCACTGTATAGTTGGTAGGGTTCCCAACCACGTCGGTGCCGGTGCGCGGCCACAGTTGGATCGAGCGGACCATCGCGGTGTGGGGGAGTTTGACCTGCCACCAGGCGGGGTTGGAGCCGTCGGTGTGCGCGAACGAGTGAACACCAGCGTCTCCGCTGGTGTTTCCGTCGATGGCCCGCACGGGTCCGTAGCCACCATATGTTCCGCACTGAGTGGCTTCGGCTTTTGGCAGTCTTGCGAGGTTGATTAAACCATCGCCGCAACCTCCAAGATCGATCCAGCCGATTCCGTTGTCTCCGCCAAATTTCATGATGGTCGCGCCGTCCTGCAGGGTTAACGGTTTACCATTGTACTGCAAGGCGATTTCGACCGACTGCGCCTTCCAGCCATCCATGCTCTTTGCCTTCAATTCGATCTTGCAGGGGTAGCCTATGTTGACTTTGGGGATCCTGTCGGGCTCAACCTGGGTTCTACCCATTTTGATCGGGCCCAGCTCTATCACCATTGGCTTTGCATTGGGCTTGGTGCCGATGATGGTCAGCGTGACCGACCCCAAAGTCGCGGCGCCAACCGTATCAGCCGTGGTGGTAAACACGTCGTATTGGATGTCCTCGGCGTCGGCCATTTCCCACTTTACGATGTTGTCGGTTGAAGTCGCGCCTGCGGCCAGGACGCATGCGACAGACATGCACAAAAGCGCGGCAGTGACGCCAGGGACAGCAAAGTGTCGCGGCATTGCATTGTCTCCTTGGTCTGATGGGTAGTGCGTGAGGGTCGCGCGAGCCTCGGCGTCAACTCCCGCTGGCGTCCCGTGGTTCAGGCTGCCGAGCGGCCACTGGGCACTGTACTCCCTTCCCCACTCGATCGCGACCTTCGCCTCGCCGGCTGGTGCGCGGGATCTGGAGAAGGATAGGAACTAACGTTGGCCCATTTTCGAGATAGTTGTGTACGCGAGCCGGCGCCGTGGATGGTGGCGGCGGCGTGGCGTGGTGCTCGCGGGCGCGGGGCTCGAGGACGGGCACGAGCCGCAGCCGTGGCCGGCGCTGCGGGCGCGGCGGCGGCGCTGGGCGGAGCTGCTGCGCATGGTGTTCGCGGTGGACGTCGACGTGTCTCGGCGATGTGGTGGCGAGATGCAGGATCATCGCGTTCGTGACCGGACCCACCTGCGGTGGGTGCCCCGCGGTGGTCACGCGCATCCGCGCGCACCTCGAGCGGCGCGGCGTCGAGGCGCGCGCGGGACCGTGGGCGGGAGCGGCGGCGGGGTAGACGGGTCGCGGCGGTGCGCAGGGGTGTCGCGGGCCGCAGGGCGCGCTCCGGCGCGCCGGCGCGTGGGGAGAAAGGCCCCTGGGCAGCGGCCAGGAGGG
>CAYUMA010000581.1:0-7155 GCA_964445675.1 uncultured Pseudomonadales bacterium
CGCGGCCCGAGGAACGAAACGAACTCGGCGACTCCGATCGTTGCGGCGAGTTGCCGGAGATTGGACCGCTCGGGCCCGTCGCCGACGATCGTCAGCGTCATGCGTGGAAGGCTTTGCCGTGCGGTCGCGAGCGCGTTGATCGCAACGTGCACACCCTTCTCGCGAATCAGGGCACCCACCAGGATCACTCGAGGTGAGCCTGTTTGTGGCGCGGACGATGTGCTGGGTTGGCTCCGAAGTATGCGCGAAGTCCGCGCAACGCCGTTGTAGACAATGGCAACCCGATCCTCCTGTTCCCAATAGTCTGATACGAACTTCCGGCGCGCCGATTCGGATACCGCAGTAACTTCGATCAAGGAACCCGTGAACAATCCGTGACGCAGCCGCTTCCAGATCCGGCGGATGCGGGTGGGTCGTGCCGGCGCGCCGGAGACGTGGTATGTACCGACGAGACGGATCCCGAGACACCGCGCGACCACGAAGAACGGGACGAAGAATTCGCAGAAATGGAGGTGGACCGCGTCGGGCTTCAATCGCCACAGATACCAGGACAGGGCGATCGTCTCGCGCACGCCGAGACCGCCAACGCGAGGTACCACGTGCCACGACGCCGACTGCTCTTTGAGCGCCGCGGCGACGACCGCCACCGGTTCGCTCTCGAAGACGAAGTCGATGCGGACCCCGCGGACATGAGCCTCGCGCGCGACACCGACGCAGAGGCGTTCGATGCCCCCGAGCTTGCGCGGTTCGAGCCCCAGAACCCACGTCAAGTGCGATAGCGGGCGGTGCGCGTCGTTCACGCGACGATGATCTGACGACGGGCGCTGCGACAGCGACGGGGACATTGTTCCGGCAGCGCGCCTCATGTGCGGGTTCGATCCGGGCGACCCTCGCGACCGCCGATTCTGAGTCGATCCCAAAGCACGCCGAGGCGGCGCCCCAACGGTTCCGTCAGTTCGCTCCAGATGAGGCTCGTCTCGAGCAACGTCGAATACAACCGATCGAGGAGCGGATACATTGCGGCACGGCGCTCGCGCCCAAGATTGCGCCGGTCACCGAATCCAAGGATCCGTTGTTGTTCCGCCGAGAGTCCTCCGAGGAAGGCTGCGTTGAGTAGCAACGGGTGATACCGGCCGTAGGCGACGTCTTCGGCCTGCAGCGGCAGCGATGCGTCGTGGTAGCAATAGAAAGCAGCGATGCGCGGTTCGAGCATCGGCGTCGATTGACGGTGGATACCCGTTGTGTCGAAGAGGAAAGCGGTCCCCGCTTGCCCATTGACCAGAACTTGTTCCTGATTCCAGATCGACCCGATGTCGCGTAACGCGACCGACCGCGGCGCGACTTTTCGGTGACTGCCTTTGAGGTAGGTGAAACCACCGGAGCGTACGTCGGACAAATACAATCCAAGTTTGAGTTCGCGCGGGATTTCGGCAACCGAACTCTGGTCGTACCATGCATCGCTGTGCCAGCCGTGCCAATCCTTCAGCGTCTTGCGAGACCGCCAACCTTTGCATTCGACCAACTGAAAGTCTTCGCCGACATAGCGCCGTACCACGTCGCTGACATAGGGATCCATGGCGAGACTAACGAACCCCGGATCGAGCAAAAGAATGTCGTCGACGACATCTCGCAGGCGTTCGGTTTTCTGGTAGCCATCGATATCATTGAGTCGCATGCGTGAGAGCGCGCGACAGAATGCGGCGCGCATGCTTTCGAGCGCTTCGGACGTCACGAGGTTCGGGAGGATTATGATCCCGTCTCGATCCAGGTCCGCTAATGCAGAATCAGAGGATGGCATTCGCGCTCGAATGAGTGATCAATGACCATCATGATATTCAATCACAGGTGTTGTGAGCGCGTGTGACAACTAGCGCGGATTCACAATACGAATACACAACTCGAGTAGCGAATAGTGCGCAACCGAGACACAGGATTGATTCGAGCGCTGCGGAGTCCGCTAAGCTCGTAGGTGGAATCCAACGCGTTGTCGAATGTAAACGCAGCATCGCGGCGTTCGATGCAGGCTCACCACGAGGTGAGCCGAGAAGACTGCAATGACCCATGATTGAGGAACTCTTCATCCATTCTTCGTCCAATGCGCCGCGGTTGCGCATCGGTATGATCCTGGACAATTTCAACCTGTCTCCGCCGGCGTCGGACATCCTGTCGCAGGTACGGCGATCCAACTTCGTGGACCTCGTGTTGATCGTCCGCAACGCTGCCGTTGCTGCGACGAGCGCGGCTCGATCCGAAATAGGCCCCGATTCGAAGGATGCCGTGCTCAATCAACCGGTCATAACGGAGCGAAGCGTTGGAATCCTTTTTGATCGCTATCAGCGTTGGGACCGACGCCGAATCGGTAGCGAATCCTCAGTCCTCGACCATCAAGACTGCACAGTACTTGTTGCTGGTGTGCCCATCGTCGATTGGCCTAGAAACGCCCCGGAGAATGATGCGCGTGCACGCGATGCGATTCGGCTGATCGCCGAGTCCCGATTGGACGTGCTGATTCACGTCGCGTCATCGCCGCCCAGCCGATCGATGTTGAGCATGGCGCGCTTCGGTGTGTGGACCATTCGGTTTGGGGAGGAGCGTCGGTCAGGGAGCCCCGCGTATTTTTGGGAAATGGTCCATCGCGAGCCGTTGACTGAAGTGTCGCTGCGCATCTTGTCCGAGCGTCCTGAGGAACATCATGTGCTGGCGGACGCACAAACAAGAACCGAGTCATTTGCGTCGTTGACGCGAAACAGCTTTGCGCCACTATCTGTTGCGAAAACACTGGTGATACAAAAGCTCCACCAGATCCACGTACTCGGTTGGCCGCACGTTCAGCGCCGCATTCGGACGACGCATGGTGATCGGACGCCAAGCCAACGCCGCGCGTCCAACGCAGAGATGCTCAGATTCCTGGGTCCCCAACTCGTAAGGCAAGGCCGTCTGCGGGTTGCGCTCGCGAATACGCTCGAACACTGGCAGGTGGCCAAGCGGTCAGTGCGAGGTGCGCGCGATACACGGGCTTACGGCGACGCGACGCGGTATGAAGGAATTGATGCACCGCCCGGACGCTACTACGCCGATCCGTTCTTGTATGCAGACAACGGCGCGAGCTACCTCTTCGTCGAAGATTTCAGCTACGCGGCGGACAAGGGCTGCATCTCTTGTCTCGCGATCGGCAAAGACGGCTCGTTGGGGGATCCGGTCCGCGTGATTGAGCGGCCGTATCATTGTTCGTATCCGCAGATCATCCGTGATGGTGGCCAGCTCTTCATGGTCCCGGAGACGGGCTTCAACAGAACAGTCGAAATCTATTCGGCCATCGATTTTCCCCACAAATGGCGCTTGGAACGAACGCTGTTCGATGGCCCCGCCTTTGATCCAACAATTCTCGAACACGACGGCATCTTCTGGTTCTTCGTGACGCTGATTGATCGCGTGGAGCATTACTGCCCACAGTTGTTCCTGTTCTATTCAGACTCGCTGATGGGCAAATGGACGTTGCACCCGGAGAGTCCGATATCGCGCGATGTGCGCACCGCTCGATGTGGCGGCTCGATCATTCGCGAAGATGGCAACCTGATTCGCGTCGCGCAGGACGGCAGTCCGACCTACGGCTACGGATTGCGCTTCATGGAAATCGTTACGTTGAACACGCGCGAATACGTCGAGCGCGAGGTTCGTTCACTCAACTGCAGTTCGTTCTCGGGCAGCATCGGCGTCCACACATACAACCGCTCCGACGATCTCGAAGTCATCGACATCAAACGTCGGGTGTCGCGCCGAGCGGCAAACGGCCAAGAAACATGAGTAGAGCCACGATAAAACGCGTGATGCTCACGGCCTGCGAGATGCTGGGCTGCTTTGCGGTGGCTCGGCACTTGACGCGGACGCGCCTGCGGATTCTCTGCTATCACGGATTTTCGATCGGTGATCAGCACGAATTCAGTCCTCTTTTGTTTCTGCGCGCGGACACGTTTGCGCGGCATCTGAAGTTGATCAAACGCATGGGAGTTTCGGTCGTATCTCTCGACGATGGCCTCGCGCTCTTGAAATCCGACAGCGTTCGTCACGGAGAGACCGTGATCACGATTGACGACGGATGGAAGACGACGCTCACGCTGGCGGGCGAACACCTGCGCGATGCAGGGTTACCGGCCAGCCTATACGTGACGTCTTACTACGTCGGCAAGCCGGCGGCCGTGTTCAACGTCGTCGTGCGCTACATGCTCTGGCGTTGTGCAGGTCGGGTCATCGATGTGCGCGGCGTGCATCCGCAGATCGACGGTACGATCGATCTTCGAGACGGCGACGAGGATACCGCTCAGCGCTGGACCTCGTTCGCGGACTCGGCATTGAACTGGCAACAACGTCAGCAGCTGCTCCGCGCGTTGGCTCCAGCGCTCGGTCTCGAGATTGACGACGTTCTGGCCGACGGCCGATTTTCGTTACTCGATGAGCAGGAGCTCGCAGCACTGCGCGATCAGGGAGTCGACATTCAGCTGCATTCCCATCGGCACCGCCTTCCCGCGGCGGATTTTGCTCAGGTCAAGCGTGAGATCGACGATAACCGCGCGGTCCTCGAAGCGATCCAAGGTGGCCCTTGTGATCACTTCTGTTACCCAAGTGGACTGTTCTCGCAAAATCACCCGGGCTGGTTGCGCGGTCTTGGAGTCGCCTCTGCCATGACGTGTGAGCCCGGCCTGAACGATGCGGCCACCGATCCGTATCTGTTGCGTCGATATCTTGCGCGTGAGGATGCGTCGGACATTGAACTCGCTTCAGAACTGTCCGGGTTCAGTGAAGTCCTGCGGGAGGGTCGCGCAAGACTCAAATCCATCGCAGTCTCGCTTGGTTACGTCGCACAGACATAGCGGCTGCGGCGTGATAGATCGGCTACGCGTGTCCGCCGCGTATCGGGTGTGAAGTGGCTTGGTGGGCAACAACTGTGGCGGCGATTGCGAATAGCGCCCACAGGAGATCTGCCTTCAGCATCGACAGGAAAAAACCGCTGACGAGTGTTCCGATCAACGCGGCTCGCACGCACCGCGCGAAGATCGAGCGCACAGCATCGTGTGCGTCCTCGCCCGGTTCAGCCGGTCGCCCCGCAATCGCAAGTTGAGATAGAGAAACCCAATAGAGCCGAACGAGCAGGATCAGACCAAGCGCGCCGAGTTCGACGAAGGCTTCGAGCAACGTATTGTGCGGGGCTCGGTCCTGGCCGCCCATCATCATGTCCACGATCCCAAAATTCCCGATACCGTAGCCAATGGGACGATGCAGTCCCGCGGAAAAATTCCGTTTCCAGATCGCAAGGCGACCATTGCTTTCGTCGGGATCGAGGTTGTAGTCGGACTCGATGTGCAGGATGGATGCGATTCGCTCCTGTGCGTCTTGCGGAATCGAGACCCACGCCGCCAACGAGAATAGTGCCAACAACACCGCAATGCCGATCCCGCGTGCAGCACGATTGCGATTGCTCTGCGGCCACAAGCGGGCAACCGACAACGTCGCAATCACGGCCACCAGCCCAAGAAATCCGCCGCGAGAAGCCGTCAATAGAACCGTCACCACGAAGCTGGCGGCAATCGTCAGATACACAAGTCGAGGCATACCCGACCGCGTGACGGCGAACCCGACGACAATCGGCAGAACACTGACCAGGACGAATGCGAGGTCGTTCGTGTCGTACATCGATGCGACTTCGGCCCTGCCGCCGGCGTATCCGTAAAGAGCGGCGAACGCGAGCACGCCGGCGGCCAGCACCAGCGATTTCAGCAGCATTTCGATGGCGCGCCAGTGCGTGGCCACCTTGAATATGAGCATGTAGCTCACCGCGACGACGGCGACTTCATCGCGCACGGTCTCGAGACTGTTTGTGCCCCAAACCGAGAACAGCACGCTGACGATCGAGAGCGCGAGCAGCGATGCGCTGATTCGGCCGATCCGGCTGGCTGAGATCGTGTACGGCGACAGTTGACGGTATTCGGCGATCAGACCGATCATCGCCGACCCGATGGCAATCTTCGCGAGCGGGAGGGTCGCCAATGCGGGCACCAATTCACCGACGCGACCAACCGCAACGAGGATGAACGCGCAGCATGACCAAAGCGTCCAGCCGAGTTTTGCGCCCGTCTGCGGATTCACAACGCCAACGGATCCCGGCAGCCACGGATGTCGCGGTTGTCCCGACCCGTAGGGCACGTTCTGTTGCGACTGATTGGAGATGGGCTCACCCGTGTGGATATAGCTGCACAATTCTACAGGAACCACCCCGTCTCGATTTGTAGCGGACTTCACGTGGCCGCAAATATCTGCGTGATATCGTGCAGTTGGGACAGGGACGTCGCGCGGGAATAGCAACATGTCAGTGACACATCGGCGCGAAAAACTGGTGTGGATATCGACGCGAGTGCCGTACCCACCGGTCACTGGACACTTTCTGCGAACCTTTCACGTGATGCGGGGCCTCGCGGATCGTTACGACATTTATTTCTTCGGCTTTTTTGATCGAGGCACGTCCGCGGCCGCTGCCGCCGAGGCGACAACGGCGCTGCTTTCGTTTTGTGTCGACGTGTACGCAGAACACGTTCGCTCCGAGCGCAGCCGGGTATGGCTATTGGTCGATCTGGCTCGATCGATCGTCGCGTGGAAACCCTTTGTCGCGATCAAGTATTTCAGTCCACGACTGGCGTCGGCCCTGCAAGAAGTCCTCGATCACAACACGATTGCACTCGTGCACGCGGACTCGTTGCCGAGCGGCGAATACCTCGCGGGATTGCGACACCCCAAACTCTTGACGAATCACAATGTCGAGTTCGTTCGGCTGCGTCGACACGCTGACCTGCACCGCGTAATGCCGATGCGATATTTCCTGCGCTGGCAGGCGCATCTCTTGCGGCGTTTCGAACTCGCCATGCTGCGAGCAATCGGTAGTTGCGTCGTCGTTTCCGACGCCGACAGGTCGCTGCTGCGCGGACTCGCACCCGACACCACATACTTCGTCGTCAACAACGGGGCCGATGCATCGAAACCACCGCTGTCCGCGCGCTGTGGCGGCGAACCGACGGTGCTTTGGGTCGGTGGCATGAGCGATCCTTACAACCGCGAAGCGGTGCAGTATTTCTTCGATGACATCCTGCCTCTCGTGCGTCGTCGACT